>JBAUAY010000935.1:0-3953 GCA_049676235.1 Streptosporangiaceae bacterium | reverse complement strand
TCGATGACCGAGCCCTCCGGCGCGGCCGTCGTGTCTTCTGCGCTCTCAGACGCCCTCGACGGCCTGGATGCGTCCGGACCGGACCGCCTTGACGAACTCCTCGTAGTCCTTCTCGTTCTGATCGGCGTAACGCTGCGAGAAGTCGGTGATCGACTTGTCGAACGCGTCGCTGGTGCCCAGGTAGGCGGCCATGGCGACGGGGTCTCCCGAACGGGCGTGGGCGCGCGCCATGGTCCACCCGCAGATGCTCGCGTAGAAGGCGAGCCCGGCCGGCCTCAGCGTCTCGACCACCACCGAGCCCTTCATGTCGCGCAGCTGGCGCCAGTAGAAGTGGCGGTTCACGTCAAACCCCTTGGTCCAGCCCAGGTAGATGTCGCTGGCGGCCTGCATCATCCGCTGTCCCTCCACCACCCGCTGCCCGTGCTGCCGGAAGCGACTCTTGGGCAGGTAGCCCTCGAGCACCGAGGCCGTCGCCTCCTTGATCTGCAGGAACAGCGGGTCCTGGGTGTCGCGTCCCTGCAGCAAGACGATGAACGCACGAGTCCCGACGCTGCCGACGCCGACGACCTTGCGGGCCGCGTCCACGAACTCGAACCGCTCAAGCAGGCGGCGCCGGTCGTCTTGCAAAGTGGCCCGGTACCTGCGGAACTGGTCTTGGATCGCCGGCATGACCTCATCCGGGGACAGGCCGTAGGTCGCGCTCAGGTCGCGGGCCGGGACGATGACCGGCGGCTGGCTGACGATCCGGTACTGCCCGTCGCTCTGTTCGCAGAGCTTGGACAGCGCCTGCAAGCTGTCCCGCGTGTGCGCCTTGGCGGCCGTCTGCCCCGCCACCTTCTCCGCCCGCTTGGCCAGCTTCTCCTGCGTCTCGTCCTTCTTCTCCTTCTTCCCCTTCTTGGCCCCCTTGGCTTCCTTGACTTCCTTGACCTCCTTCTTCGTCTCCGCCACCGCGCTGCGGAGCGAAGCCATCAGCTCGTCCTCATCCAGATGGGCATACCAGACGTCCATCACCGGCATCAGTGCGAACGCGGCCATGGCCTCCCGGTAGGCCGTCACCGACGCCTGCGTCGCCGCGCGCGCGTCGGCCTTGGAGAATCCGTTGTTGCGGGCCGCGATCGTAAAACTCGCCGCCATCCGCTTCACGTCGTACTCGAATGGCCCCGGCAGGGTCTCGTCGAAGTCGTTCAGGTCGAACAGCAGGCGACGTTCCGGGGAGGCGAACAGGCCGAAGTTCGACAGGTGGGCGTCGCCGCACAGCTGGGCGCCGAGGCCGGCCACCGGCGTGTCCTTCAGGTCCGCCGCCATGATCTTGGCGCCGCCCCGGTAGAAGGTGAACGGCGAGACCATCATCCGGCCATGCCGCACCGGCACCAGATCCTGCTCCCGGGTGAGATCCTGCTCCTCGAGCAGGGCGACGGGATCGGGACGGTCCGCGGCCGGCTGCCACCCTGAGTGACTGGAGGGAGGCGTCCGGTCACTGGCCTGCTTTCCCTCAGCCTGGCGTTCATCCAGACTCATGTGCGTGACTTCTTTGACGGCCATCCGGGTCACCTCTCGTTCGGATCGTCCCTGTCTCTGCCCAGGCCGGATAGACGCCTGCCCGGCCGGCTGCCGTTACGGCATGTCGTCGTCGTCCGCCATCTCGGCTTCACCCACGGCGATGGCCAGGCCCATGGCTCGCAGGATCTTCCCCGCCGCCGAGACCACCCGGGCCGTGCCCACGACCGGGGCGATGGCGATCATCACTTCCTGGATGTCCTCGGCGGTGATCCCGCTTTTCTCGCTGGCGTCGGCGTTGGCGAGGTAGGAGGCGGGCGGCGCGTCCACCGCGATCAGAGCGGCCAGCCTCAGTAGCATGAAATCGCGCGGCGGCAGAGAACTGTGGTCAACCGAGGCGGCGGTCAGGTCGACGAGCGTGTCGAGCACGGCTGTGTCGGAAGTCACGAAGCCCCCAGGGTTGTCACGGAATGCGGGGGCGCTAGCCCTCGCGGGAGATACCAGCAGTCCATCGCCGCCGGTCACCGCTCGCATCACCCTGGGGGGGTGAACTACTGGTTAACTACCCATCCGGAACCCACCCGGCGTAGGTGATGACCCGCCGCCGGCCGATGGCGAGAATTCCTGCAATGCTTGGAGACCAGTTGCCGGACGTGACCGGAGCCGGTGCCGCGGCGGGCACCGGCTCTCATCCATGGCGCCGCCTCGGGCGCTCTTTTGTCACGGCGGACAGTTACGGGCTCGTGTTGTTGCTGGTCATGCTGACCTACACCGTGTCCGTCTCGGTGACCCAGATGTGGGCGGGCTCGATCGTGCTCACCGTTCAGCTGGCCACGGTCTGGTTCACGCTCCGAACTTCGCAGGCCCGCCACTCGGTCCGGCTTACCGCCAACATCGTGCTGTGCCTCGCCGCCGTCACCGCCGTCGCGAGCTTCTTCGCGCACGGTACGGGCACCGAGCGGGGCGGGGTATTCGCCGTCTGCTGCCTGCTCTACCTGATCGCGCCGTTCTCTATCGTGCGCCATCTGATCCTCCGGTCGGAAATTGACACAGAAACCCTGCTCGGGGCCGTCACGGCCTACCTGCTGATCGGGATGTTCTTCGCGTTCGCTTACCAGGCGGCGGGGGAACTTGGCAGCGTGCCGTTCTTCGGCGCGGCGGGGCACGGTTCGCTCAGCCAGGACCTGTTCTTCAGCTTCGTCACGATGACCACCGTCGGGTACGGGAACCTGGTGCCGGCCGCCAATCCCGGGCAGACTCTCGCGGTGCTCGAGGCATTGATCGGGCAGCTGTTCCTCGTGGTGGCCGTCGGGAAGATCATTTCCAGCTACCGGCCCAGGCGCCAGGGTTAGCTCCGGTCAGCCCTAGCCGGGCGGAGACGCCGACCGCCCTAGGCCACCGCCTCCGCCCGGCGGGCGAGTAGGTCAGCCCTTGAGCCTGGTCAGCAGGGCGGTGCCGTCGGGGCTGCCGAGGCCCGAGCAAGCGTCCCAGCCCGGGCCGGCCGCGTAGGCGCCGTTGTTTCCGCTGGTGATGTCGCGGAAACCGGACACGTCGGTGCCGGGCGTCACGCCCGTGTACAGAGCCGGCTGGATCAGGCCGAACCGCTGGCCCGTCGCCTCCGCGAGCCGGCTGACCAGCGCCGCCCACAGCGGAGCGACCGCGCTGGTTCCGCCCACCACCTGGACCTGGCCGTCGGAGTAGATCTGGTAGCCGGTCGTCGGGTCGGCGTTGCCCGCCACGTCAGGCACGCCCCGACCAGAAGATCCGCCGGCGCGGGCCGGCACCCCGGCGGTGGCCTGATAGGGCGGCAGGAGGAACTGGTCACTGACTCCGCCGCCGCTGGCCCCCTCGTTCGAGGCGGTCTCGTTCCACACCACCTCCGAGCTGATCTCACCGGTGGAGGGGTCCGCGAGCAGCTTGGTCCCGCCGCAGCCCAGCGCGTGCGGGCCGGACGCGGGGAAGTCCACATGCGGCTGGCCGTCGTTGACAGCGTCGCCGCTGCCGTTGTCCCCGGAGGCCACGCATACGGTGATGCCCAGCACGGCCGCGTCGGACATCGCCGCTTCCATCGCCGTGCGACCCTGCGCCGTCCAGGAGTCCTCGGACTGGCCCCAGCTGATCGAGATGGCGACGGGCGCCGGACTAGCCTGCGCGGCCTCGGAGATCGCGTCGACGAAGCCCTGGTCGCCGTTGTTCGGCGCGAAGTACACGACCTGCGTCGCGCCGGGGGCGGCGGCGCCAATGACGTCGATGTCCAGCGCGACCTCCACGTCGGCCCCGGTCGGATCCGAACCCGGCGCGTTGGACGCCCCGTCCACGCCGACCGCGCTGATGGAGGGGACCGCGATGCCGAGCCCGCCGAAATAGGTGTCGAGGTCGCTGGTGGAGAAGCCGCCGCCGAGTTCGATGACCGCGATCGTCTGGCCGGCGCCGGTGGTCCCGGTCGGGAACTGGTA
>JBAUAY010000934.1:0-2069 GCA_049676235.1 Streptosporangiaceae bacterium | reverse complement strand
GGGCGACCCGCCGCGTTACCCGCCGCCGGGCAGCAGCTGGGGGCAGGGCGCGGGCGCCGGGTACTCATCAGCGGCCGCCGGGTCCGCGGGCCGGTCGGAGGGACCGCCACCCGATTTCTCGTCCTGGTACGACCCGGCCCCCCGGACCGGAGCGACCGCCGAGCCGGGCTCCGGCGCGGCCTGGTCCGGATCCGCATCGTCGGCGTCCCAGCCCCGCTCCGGCGCGGCGTACCAGCCCCAGCCCGCGCCGTGGTCGGGCTCGGCGCCTGGCCCGGCGCCCTGGTCTGGCGCCGGGTACGAGCCGCCCCGGCGCCAGCGCTCGGGGGCGGGGTGGAAGATCGCCATCGCAGTACTGGCGATAATCGGCGCCGGGGCGGGCGCCGCCACCGTCGTGCTGCTCCACCAGAATCATTCCGGCGGCGGGACGACGGCTACGGGATCGGCCTCCGGGTCGTCAGCGGCCACGCTCCCGTCCGCCAAGAATGCCCCGCAGATCGTCGACGCGATCAACGAGCCGGCCACCGGCCCGCTGCCCAGCGGGTTCACGACGATCTCCCAGCCGACCGCGGCTAACGAGACCGCAGGCTTCAGTCTGGCCGCGCCGACCAGCTGGAAGGAGTCGACGAGCGGCTACCGGACGTACCTGAAGGATCCGGCGGAGCCGAATACGAACATCCTCATCGATCTCACGCCGCACACCTACCCGAACGACATGCTGAGGGAAGCGAGGTACGTCGAGGCGCGATCGATACCCGACTTCCCCGGCTACCAGCGGGTTGGCCTGGCCGCGCTGAACATCCGGGGCACGCCGGGCTCCTACTGGAAGTTCACCTGGACGGACGCGGGGGCCGAACAGGAGGCTATCGACCTGCTGTTCGTAAAGCAGACATCCGCGGGCCCGCAGTCCTACGCGCTGTACATGACCGCGCCGGAGAAGAGCTTCGCTCAGATACGGCCGATCTTCGACGAAGAGGTGGAGACCTTCGCCACGCTGCCCAGCTAACGGTGCCCAGTTAGGGTATAGAGCTGGGCGCCGCCGGGCCGCACGGCTTAGTACCAGCCGGTGGCCTCCTCGTGAGCCCAGGCGCCGCACGGCGATCCGTAGGTGCCCTTGATGTACTCCAGGCCCCACTTGATCTGCGTCGTCGCGTCGGTCTGCCAGTCCGGTCCGGCGCTGGCCATCCGGGAGCCCGGTAGCGCCTGCGGGATCCCGAAGGCGCCCGAGCCGGCGTTGTAGGCGCTCACGCTCCAGCCGCTTTCGTACGCCCACAGCGGCTCCAGGCAGGAAAACTGGCTAGACGACCAGCCGAACGAGCCGAGCATCGCCTCGGCGATCTGCTGCGGCGAGCCGGAAGCCGCCGGGGCGGTCTGGCTCGGCTGCGCCGGGGCGGTCTGGCTCGGCTGCGTCGCGGCCGCGGCCTGGGTCGCCGTCGGGGACTGCCCCGCGGCGGCTTTCCTCGCGGCCAGTTCGGCCGCCCGCTTCCGCGCGGCCCGCCACTGCGCGATCGCGTCCTGGGTCTCGGCCAGGCGGAGCTGATACGCATGCTGCACCAAGATGGCGCTGCTTTGCTCGTTGGCGACCTCGGCTATCGGCAGCGCCAGCTGATCCGTGACGATCAGCCGCGGCGCCACGGCGGCCGCTTCGTACGTGCTGGAGCCCGAGATTTCCGCGGGCCCGGCTGAGTGTCCCTGGGTTCCTTTGGTCCCTTGGGATCCTTGCGTCCAGGTCGCCGCGGCCGCCGATGCGGCGGTGGCCACGGACAGGACGCCTGCCGCGGCGACGACAATGGCCTTGGACCGACTGAGTCTAATTTTCCGGTGCCGTGACAAAGGGACCTTTCGGTGGCTCGCGTCACGCGATCTGCTTCACCCAATCGCCCCTGCCACCGCGTCGGTAGCAGGCATCTACGCGCGCGAAGCGGCGCGGGTCAGCGCGCCGGGTTAACTCGAGGCTGCCATCGCACGGGCGGGGTGCTGTCGGTTTTCCGACATGCCCGGCCGCAATGCTTCCAGTGACCGAAATGGACGTGAGCTAGATCACCATAGCCAGGACATAGCCGGTGAACCGG
>JBAUAY010000933.1:0-2404 GCA_049676235.1 Streptosporangiaceae bacterium | reverse complement strand
GTGCCCGCTGTAGGGCATCGCGTAGCAATCGTTACGGACATATAGCGGACAGCGTCCGGGCCGAAGGAGCGGTCCGTGAAACCGCTTGCTTTGCCGATCCGCGCCCGTTTTGTCCCGTTACCCGGGCGCCCGGACTGCTCGCCTGATCGGTGCATGCCGCGCATCCCGGGCGGCCGGTTCTCCGCCGTTCTGCTCGCGACGGACGGCGGGCCGGTCTTGTTCGTACCCGCGGCCGAGGCGGGCTGCCGGATCAGCCCGTGCCATCCCATCGGGGCTGTACCGAGACGGTGACCGAGTGCGCGCCGGCCGCCGCCGAGTGGAAGACTGGCACGGCGCCGTGGCGAGCGACACTGCGCGCGGGTCTGGACTCTGCACGAGCGGCGTCATCATGTCGCAAGGGTTCCCGATGTCTCCTCTCAGGGGACTGGCTCTGGTAGAGCCGGTCATGTACCTGTCGTGGACTGATGATGTACCTATCGTGTACCCGCCCTATACCTGCGCCACGGGAAACGTCCAGGATGAATGCCTGACTCTGATGGGGGTTCATGTCGGCGGGGGACTCGCAACTTACGTACATGGCGCCGTTCGTGCTGACCGCCGAGTTCACATTTGGGCAGTCACGATGAGTGCGCCACGGACCGACGGTCGTGGGCGGTCCGTACGAGACCGAGCATCGGGCCACCACCGCGTCTCGGTCGTGATAGCCACCGGCCAGCAGATGATCGACGCGGACGTAGCCGAGGTCCTGACCAGCTGCCCGCCACCGGCATTTCCCGCACAGCGACCAGATGCGAAAGGCTTCCCGCGGGGAAACCCACTCATCCCGAACGGGCCGTGAGCACCCGCGAGCGGACCGGGTGCCGGCGACCATGGCGGACGGCTCCCAGGTCAACCCCACCTGCTGGGCGGCCCGCTGCAGCCGGCGGGGAGGCCGCCGGCCAGGTCCGCTGGCTGAGGTTGCACGAGCAGAGGCTGGCCTGCCTGGTTAGCGCCTGTAGCTGCTGGCGAAGATGGCAGGCTGGGCTGGAGACGGACGCGGATCTTGTGCGGGCTGTCCTGGCTGGGCGGAAGGACGTTTCCGCTGAGCTGGCGCCGGTAGGTCTTCTCTATGACGACTCGCTCCCATGCTGTGGACGTACGGCGCCGCGCCGGCTGGCTGCCGGAAGGCCAGGACGACCTGGAGTCATGGCTTGACGGCCACCGCGAACGGGTGGAGGCCAGAGGCGAGCAGGTGGTGCTCCATCCCGTGCTGACGGAGTTCCAGGAGCTGATCGACACCGATCCCGTGGTGCGGATGTACGTCAATCAGATGATCGCCCAGGTGCCGGGCACCAAGCCGTACCGCAAGCGGCACCTGGAGAGCGTGACGCACATGATGCGCTTGATCAACGAGGTGCTGACGATGGCGCCTGAGTTCGGCGGCCACATGGTGGCCACGCCGCTCGGCGCGATCCTCGACTGGACGATGGGGACACCGGCCGGCTTCGCCGCCTTCCGCGACCCGCGGGTCAACGCGATGATCAAGAAGATCCTCAACGCCTGGTGTGAGTTCCTCAATAGCGGCGACTCGCTCTACGTGCTCAACGATTCGCCGTCCGGCTGGAAATGCGCCGAGGCCCGGCGGACGGTCGGCATCGAGCAGTACGAGCACGATCCGAAGGACGAGCGCTGGGGCTTTGCCTCGTGGAACGACTTTTTCACCCGGCGCTTCAAGGACGGCGAGCGTCCGGTGGCCTCCCCGGAGGACGACAAGGTGATCGTCAGCGCGTGTGAGTCCACGCCCTACGGCATCAGCACAGACGTCAAGCGCCAGGACCGCTTCTGGATCAAGAGCCAGCCGTATTCGCTTGCGGACATGCTGGCCAATGACGATTCGGCCGGACAGTTCGTCGGCGGGACCGTCTATCAGGCCTTTTTGAGCGCGACCAACTACCATCGCTGGCACAGCCCGGTGGCCGGGACGATCGTGCGGGCGTTCGTCGTGGAGGGGACCTACTACTCAGAGGCCGACTCGGAAGGCGCCGACGCGGTCGAGCCCATGAACTCGCAGTCCTACCTGGCCCACGTCGCGGCCCGGGCGGTCATCATCATCGACGCCGAGGACCCTGTCATCGGCCTGATGGCGTTCGTGGCAGTCGGCATGTCCGAGGTTTCCTCCTGCCTGATCGGCCCGAAGGTGACGCCCGGCTACCACATCGGGAAAGGTCAGGAGCTCGGTTACTTCCAATACGGCGGCTCGACTCACTGCCTCATCTTCCGTCCGGGCGCGATCGCCGAGCTCGCCCTCGCGGCCATTCCCCAGCCGCACGACCCCAAGGCACCGCCGATGCTCGTCCGCTCGAAGCTCGCCACCGCCAGCACGGCGGTCTAAGACGGCCGCGAATGGCCGCAGGCCGATCAGCCA
>JBAUAY010000932.1:0-2910 GCA_049676235.1 Streptosporangiaceae bacterium | reverse complement strand
GCACCTCCGTTCATGCCACGCAACGACCTGGTGATGCCGTTGCAGGAACTTCCCAGCTCCTGCGGCCCCTATGACGTTGTCTGGGCGACCCATGCCCTCTACGCCCTCCCGCCCGACGAACTCGACGTCGCAATGGCGCGTTTTGCATCGGCCCTGGCCCCGGAAGGTCTGGGGGTCGTCGCTCAGGCGACGGGCCGCTCGCACTACCTGTCGTTTTATGACGCCTATCGGGCCGGGGTGCGTGACGCGACTCCTTACACCACGGCCGAGATGGTGGCGGCTTCCTTGCGCACCGCAGGCATGGACGTCCGTGAACAGGTGATCACCTATGAGACGGGAACCAGCGACCGAGACGTCGCCGAGGGTTTTCTCCAGCGCTGTGCCTTCGACGACACCGTGAGCCTCGAGGAGATGGAGGCCGCACCGGTCCTGGGCGAGTACCTGGCGTCGTGCCGACGCCCCGATGGGTCCTACGTGTTCAGTCATGAGGTGGCGCTGCTGTGGATGTGAACGCGGAGAGTTCTCCGCTCCCGCCGGCCAATCGTGACGGCGGGATTGACCAGGACTGGGCGGGTGACGATCAGGACTGGTGGGACTGGTACGTCACGCTTGCGGAGAACGATGATGCGCCGATAGCGCTAGTGGCCGGCCCCGGCCTCCCCGACGTGGACCCCGCCGACGATGAGCAACTGCGGGTCGAACTCGCAGCCCCTACCGACTTGATGCTGCCCAGCGTGAAGCCTTCCGTCGTGATGCCTTCATCAAGCTGGCGCATGTGCTTTCGCCTGCGGTGGTCCGCCGACTTGCCGAACGGCTCGACAGCCTGTTGCGGGCTGAGCACGGTGATGATGTGGCGGGCCGCTTCATCGCCCCTGAGCAGCTGTGGCTGCACGACGAGGTGATGCGCCTGGTCGCGTTTTCCCCGCGGTTGGCTGGACTCGCGGCAGAGCTACTCGGTGAACCTGCCATCCGCATCTACCACGACAATGCCCTCTCGAAGGAACCCGGCTGCGGACGCACGCCGTGGCATCACGACGCCGAGCACTTCCCGCTCGCCACTCTTCAGGCCGTCACAGCATGGATCCCGGTCACGGCCATCCCGGCCTACATGGGCCCATTGGCTCTTGCCCGGAGTGCTCATGGGCGTGACATGGTCGCCGATCTGTCATTCGACAAGGTCGGAACGACATATGACACGGCTGTCGCACGTCGTCTCGTCGAGAGTGATGTGGCTGTCGATGTGAGCCCGTTCGCCGTCGGCGAGGTCTCCTCCCACTCGGCGCTGTGCTTCCACACCGCTGGGCCCAATAGGTCTACGCAGCCGCGCCGCCGCGCGGACACACGGGGATGCACGCTCGACTCAGCGGCGCATGTCAAGCCGGAACACGCGGCCGGCGCGGCCCGTCCGTGGCTGTCCGTGGAACAGCCGACGGTGCACACCGACCGTCCTGGCGGCCGGACGCCGTCCGCTATATGTCCGTGGACACCGCGACACGCCGGTCCACAGCGCCACACGGTGACACATGACGGGACAGCGAAGAAACGGCCCGGATAGCCGAGAATTCCCAGCTAGCGGGCCGTTTTCGCAGGTGGTGGCAGGTGTTGGGTTCGAACCAACGTAGGCTGAGCCGACGGTTTTACAGTGTTCCGCTCCTATTCACACCATATAGCCGATGACCTGCGTAAACACCGCCGGTCAGCATCCGCGGCACCGACGCTGTCCGCTATATGTCCGTGCCCACGGGCATCCAGGCGGCCGATCGCACGGACAGCCACGGACACTGTCCGCAGAATCGCCTGACCTGCGCAAACCAGCAGGCAGAACTCTGTGCCCCCAAGCGCATCCAGCCAGAGCGAACGTACGCCGAGGCAGGCAGAAGAACCACACCGGCGGCGGCTATGGCTGAGTACGCGCGCCACTACAACGGGCGAAGACCGCACCGCGCGCTCCAGCTCCAGCCACCCCGGCCCGATCACCCCATGGCCGATTTTCCAGGAACGAATCAAGCGCCGGCCGGTCCTTGGCGGCCTCCTCAACGAATACGGGGGAGCTGCCTGAAAGCCCAGGTCACGGCCACCGGCACAGTTCTGGCACCCAACACCCGGCCATGCGGACGACCATCAGACACAGCATCCGTGCCGCCACACTCCCGCGATCCTGCCAGCCCAGCAGTCATCACGACTGGCTGACCCGCAGGTCATCCTCTATACCCCGTATTTGGGAACCCACGGGTTGGGGCCGGTCGACAGGTTCACGTCACCTCCATGGTCGGATGTGTCGGCCCAGCAGGCGGGTTACGAGCGTGCTGGGTCATCAACTCCCGCGTGGGATGAGCGGTGATCGGCTCGGGGTATCCGCCGGATACCTTGCTCGATGTAAGAACAGGACATGCCGGCGCCGCAGAAAGGCAGTGTCGAAAGTGGAAGAAGCCCGCGCCCAGGATCGTCGTGGCCCGCCTGGCCAGGAGCGCCCGCCAGGTCTGCCCCGACTGCGTCGGCGCGGGTGGTCGATGCCTTCGTCGTTGAGGACCTGCCGATGCCGGAGGACCGCGGCGATTGCGGCATGGGCGGGACCTTGCCGTGAATGAGCCCATGCGGCCTGTTTTGCGTCGGTACGGCCCGGATCCGGCGCAGTTCGGCGAGCTATGGCTGCCCGGCGGCACATCCGCGGCGACTGTGGTGATTGTCCACGGCGGGTTCTGGCGTGCCCGCTATGACTTGTCGCTCGGCCGCCCGCTCGCTGCCGACCTGGTGCGGCGCGGGTACGCCGTGTGGAACCTGGAGTACCGGCGCGCGGGCGCCGCAGGCGGGTGGCCGGCGACCGCTTGGTCCAGCCGGATCTCGCCGACACTTTGTTGGCTATCGCTCAGCAAGGTCCGCAGGCGTTTTACGAAGGCGATACCGCGAAGA
>JBAUAY010000931.1:0-7054 GCA_049676235.1 Streptosporangiaceae bacterium | reverse complement strand
GGCGGGGCCGGCCAATTGAGCGCCAGCGGCAGCGTCGTCTCGGCCGGGCTTGGTCCGCCGCCTGGCATCAGGCCCTCAATCGGCGGCAGCGGGTCCGGGGCGGAGTGCCGGCCTCGGTGCGGCTGGTCAGCGTCGCCGGGCCCCGCCTCAGGCTCTTCCGGCCACGACTCCCGGCGCGCCTCCTGGCGGCTGGCTTCTTCGGGCCGGGGGTCAGGCGTCGTCGACCCAGCGTCGTGCATCGGCCAGGTCATCCGGTGCCTCCGTCGGGTGTAGCGCGTCGCTGGTGCCAGTCACGACGCTACCCGGTGGGTCCGCCTCTTCGTTGACAAGATGCGTGTCGCCGTGCAACCACCGCCGGATGCCGCGATACACCGAGGTGAGCACCAGGACGCCGATCGCGGCGGCGATGAGGAACAAGATCGCCCGGCCGTACCTGGTCGACGCCACGGTGAGCGATTTGCCGGTGACGAACGTCAGCGGCATTCCGTCCGGGCTGGTGAGGCTGAGCTGGATGGCGGTGGATCCCTGCGGAGCCGAGCTGACCGGCAGCCGCACGGTCACCGCCTGCTGAGGCGGGACAACGACTACATCCTGGAAGCGGCCGATGGTCAGCTGAGATGTCGTGGCCGGGCTGGCGACCACCTTGACCCGGATGGCCTGACCCAGTAGCCCGTTCTGGATCGACACGGGGAATTGCCCGGAGGAACCGCCCATCTGTACCTGGGCCGACGCGATGATCTTGACCTTTTTCTCGGCATTCCTCAGATAGTCGCGCAGGTTGTCAACCTGCGCGAGGCCCTGCGACATCCCGCTGCCGCGCCAGGCCGCCGACGCTGTGGCGACCAGGGCCCGATCCAGTGACTGCAGGTAGGCCGGCTGGGGCTTATAGAGCATGGATTCGTATACGTCGAGCTGGCTGCCGACCGAGCGCACCCGGGCCAGGTAGCTGCGGCTGAGCTGGCCCGGGCTCGCCTTGCTGGCCGGAGGCGGCTGCCGGGGCGCCGTGCGCTGGGTGTCCGCCGCCGCGCTCAGGCCGTCAAGCGCGGTCGGCGTCAGCCACGGGGTGGTCGTGGTCTCGCCGAGGAGGTCGCTGGCCAGCGTCTGCGACGGGCTCCAGTCCTCCGGCGGTGCCACCACGATCGCGCGGGCGGTATTAGGCGCCTCGGCGGCGATCATGGCCGTCTCGGCCAGGAACCGCTGCCTGACCGCGAACTCGGTGGCCTTCGGCAGGCTGCCGGAGCTGGTGTCGCCGGCTTTGAGCACCCCGGTCAGAGTGTCGTCGGAGAGCAGGACGTTCATAGGCAGGCCCGCGACCCGGAGCGAGGTGACCGCGTCGTCGGGCTCGAAGGCGGTGCCGCTGTCGGCGGGCGGCATCTCGCTGCTGTTCAGCACGACCGTGTCGACGTGCTCGGCGGTGGCGAGGTTGGTGAGAACGCTGAGATCCGCGGTTCCGCCGGGTGGCCAGGCGAGCTCATGCCCGAACGTTCCTGGCAGCACGCTGTCCGCCACCGCGTCGCCGGTGGCGTAGGCGGTGGCGAGATCGGCGGTCAGGCCCTGGTGGACGAGCGCCGACATGTCCACGTTGGCGTACGGGGTGATCACGGTCGGCTGGCCCGGCGTGACCTTCCTCAGGGCGGCCAGCCAGCTCGCCGCCGCCTTGCTGGCCGGCTCCGGTGTGGCGCCGGTGCAGTTCGGCCGGCCGCCCACGTGATAGGGGTGGGCCATGGTGGCGACGTCGCTGAGCAGCGCCGGGTCGATGACCCAGGTCGGGTCGGCATCGGGGTGGCTGGCCCCGGCGGCCAGCAGGGCGGCCAGACGGCCGCCCGGGTTCAGGCTCGCGGCCAGGTCGTCACTGGTCAAGGCGGCGCACACCTGGTTGTGCGGCTGGTCGATGAGCGGCCATAGCCACGAGATCATCAGCGGGCTCAGCAGGCCCGCCGCCCGCCGCCCGGGCCAGAACGGCAGCAGTGTCTGAGCGGAGGAGAACACGTCGTCCGACGACAGGTCCTGCAGCTGCGCAGTCACCCCGTACACCCCGAACGTGCTTATCCCCTGGATGCTGACCTGGAACGAAGCGGTCCAGGAGGCGCTGCGGCCGGGGGCCACGCTGGCCGCGATGATGAACGGCGTCCCCGCGGCGATGAGGCTGCTGTCCCCGCCGTGGGCGAGGTAAGAATCCATCCGGTCGCGGCTGACGAACGTGGTCTGCGTGGTGTACAGCTGGACATACAGTCCGGCCTGCGTCTGGCTGGTCCGGTTGCTGACCGTTCCCTCGACGTTGACCGTGGCACCGGGTACGGCGTACTGCGGACTCATCGAGTCGATGGTGACCGACAAGCCGCCCGTCCCGGCCTGATGCGCGGGACTGGCCTGATGCGCGGGACTGGCCTGGGCCGGAATGGCCAGCGCCAGCCCGGCGGTCACGATCGCCGTCGGCACGGCGAAAGCTGCGGCCAGGGACAGAGCCCGCCGCTTGACCTTTGCCGGTAGCAAGCCGTGCACACACCGAATGGTATTGCCGTTCGCGCCAAGCCCGCGCGGTCGATACGCTCGATGGCCGTGCCCATGAGCGATGAACAGCGGAGAGCGGCCGTCGCGCTGCTGCGTGAGCAGGTGCCCGACGCAGCCGAGATCGGCCGCCTGTTCGCGCGCCACGGCCACGAGCTTGCCCTGGTCGGCGGCCCGGTCAGAGATGTCTTCCTCGGCCAGCGACCCGGCGACCTCGACCTGACCACGGACGCCAGGCCGGACCAGGTGCTCGAGATGACCAAGGGCTGGGCCGACAAGACATGGACGGTCGGGATCGCCTTCGGCACGGTGGGCCTGCGCAAGGGAAATGATCTCTTCGAGATCACCACCTACCGGAGCGAACAGTACGGGCGGACCTCGCGCAAGCCCGACGTCCAGTACGGCCGGTCGCTCGAGGAGGACCTGGGCCGCCGGGACTTCACCATCAACGCGATGGCGGCCAGGTTGCCCGGATACGAGTTCACCGATCCTTATCGCGGCTTCGACGCGCTGCGCGAGAAGGTGCTGCGGACCCCCGGGTCCGCCGAGCAGTCGTTCAGGGACGACCCGCTGCGGATCCTGCGCGCGGCTAGGTTCGCGGCCAAGCTGGGGTTCACGGTTGCGCCCGAGGTGCGTGTGGCCATGACCGAGCAGGCGGGCCGCCTGGAGATCGTGTCCGTCGAGCGGATTACCAGCGAGCTGACTAAGTTGATGCTGACGTCCGACCCCGCGCTCGGCATCGACGTCCTGGTCCAGACCGAGGCCGCCGACGAGGTGCTGCCCGAGGTGTCCAGGCTCCGGATGGAGGCCGACGAACACCACCGGCACAAGGACGTCTACCAGCACAGCCTCACCGTGCTGCGGCAGGCCATCGAGCTGGAGCCGCGGTACGGGCTCGACGGCGACTTGACCGTCCGGCTGGCGGCGCTGCTGCACGACATCGGCAAGCCGCGCACCCGTTCCCTGCTACCGGACGGGCGGGTCGCGTTCCACCTGCACGAGGTGATCGGCGCGAAGATGACCAAGCGCAGGCTGACCGCGCTGCGCTTCCCGAACGACGTGGTGCGGGACGTGTCCCGGCTGGTGGAGCTGCACCTGCGGTTCCACGGTTACGGCGAGGGCGAGTGGACCGATGCCGCGGTCCGCCGGTACGTCCGCGACGCCGGACCGCTGCTGTCCCGGCTGCACGTGCTGACCAGGGCCGACTGCACGACAAGGAACCGCGGCAAGGCGGTGCGGCTGGCCCGTGCTTATGACGAGCTCGAGCTGCGCATCGCCGAGCTCAGCGAGCAGGAGGAGCTGGCCAGGATCCGGCCGGAACTCGACGGCAACGAGATCATGCGCGTCCTGGGCGTGGCCCCCGGCCCGGTGGTGGGCCGGGCCCGCGACTTCCTGCTCGAGCTGCGGATCGCGCAGGGCGCGCTGGGCCGGGAGCAGGCTACTCAGGAGTTGCTGGACTGGGCGGCCGCCCAGGGGATCGTCCCGCCGCCTCCCGAGCCGGACGAGGACTGACCTCGGCGCACGAACATCCAGTAGGCGGCCGCGGCGATCGCGAAGCCCAGCGCCACCAGGCCGACAATGGCCGGCGACCGCCCGTTGGCAGGCATGAAGGCCGAGCTGAGCGCGGCGCCCGCGACGAACGCGACGTTGAACATCATGTCGTAGAAGGCGAACACCCGGCCCCGGTAGGCGTCGCCCACCTCCTCCTGCAAGATCGTGGTCGCGCTGATCGCCACGCCCTGCCGGGCGAGATACAGGCAGAACCCGACGGCCAGGTAGGCGATCTGGATGAAAGTCTCGCCCAGCCCGGCGGTCACCACGGCGCTCGCGGCGAGCAGCAGCGTGATCCAGGCAGGCTTGGACAGCCGCCTGGTAGCTGCCGGGGTCACCAGCGCCGCGCAGGCATAGCCGATCCCGGAGACAACCACGAGCGCCCCTATGTGACCCTCGGCCGTACCAGCGCTCGACCGGTAGAAATAGTCCCGGTACAGCAGGATCGACATCAGGAACAGCGGCCCGAAGAGGAAGCTGAAGCCGCCGGTCGCGCCGAGCGCCGCCGCCGGACCGCGCCGCCCGAGTACGTAGCGCGCGCCGTCGGCCAGGCCGCCCGCGACCGAGGCGAGCTCGCTGAGCAGCCGCCCCGGCGGCGCCTGTCCCGGTTCGCGCACCGGCCCGAGCAGGTCGCGCCGCATGGTCGCCGCGACCAGACTCGCCGCCACGTAACAACCGCCCCCGACCAGCACGGTGATCGCGGCACCGCGCTCGGTGTTGCCGGTGGCGACGTTGAGGCCCAGCGCGACGACGCCACCAATGGTCGCCATGATGCCACCGACGGTCGGGGACACCGAGTTCGCCATCACCAACTTATCCTCGGGGACCACATGCGGCAGCGCCGCTGACAGCGAGGACAGGAAGAACCTGTTCACGCCGAGCACCAGCAACACCGCGACGTAGAGCGGTACCCCGCGGTCGCCGAGGGCCATGAGCACAGCCGTCAGCGCCACGAAGGAGGCGCGGAGCAGAGCCGACCAGACCAGGATCTGGCGTCTGGACCAGCGGTCGATCAGTACCCCAGCGAACGGCCCGACCAGCGAATACGGCAGGTAAAGAACCGTGAACGCCGCCGCCCCGGCCACCGGGCTCGGGAACGTCGACGCGTTGAAGAACACATACGTGCCCACTCCGGCCGTGATGATGCCGTCGCCGGTCTGCGAGACGAGCCTGGTGGCGAACAGGCGCCGGAAGTTCCGCTCGGCGAGGACAGTGCGCAGGTCACCGATGAACGTCGATCTGCGCCTGTCCACCCGTTTAGCTTAGGTGTTCCGGGTCGAGCCGGGCTTACCTGGCGACCTCGCCGAGAATGAACTTTTCGACCAGGTCCCGGCAGACATCGTCGCCGTACTGCTCCGGCGGCGACTTCATGAAGTACGAGCTGGCCGAGGTCACCGGGCCGCCGATACCGCGGTCGAGCGCGATCTTCGCCGCGCGCACCGCGTCGATGATCACCCCGGCGGAGTTGGGCGAGTCCCAGACCTCGAGCTTGTACTCCAGGTTGAGCGGCACGTCGCCGAACGCGCGGCCCTCCAGCCGGACATAGGCCATCTTGCGGTCATCGAGCCACGGCACGTGATCCGACGGGCCGATGTGCACGGCGGCGCGCTCCATCTCGTGCGGGATCTGGGAGGTGACCGCCTGGGTCTTGGAGATCTTCTTCGACTGGAGCCTCTTGCGCTCCAGCATGTTCATGAAGTCCATGTTGCCGCCGAAGTTCAGCTGGTAGGTGCGGAGCAGTTCGACCCCGCGGTCCTCGAACAGCTTGGCCAGCACACGGTGCGTGATGGTGGCGCCGACCTGGGACTTGATGTCGTCGCCGATGATCGGGACACCGGCCTGCGTGAACTTCGCGGCCCATTCCGGGTCCGAGGCGATGAACACCGGCAGCGCGTTCACGAAGGCGACGCGCGCGTCGATCGCGCACTGGGCGTAGTAGCGGTCCGCCTGCTCGGAGCCGACCGGCAGGTAGCAGACCAGGACGTCGGCGCCGGCCTCGCGCAGCGCGCTGGCCACGTCCACGGCCGGCTCGTCGGACTCGGTGATGATCTCCCGGTAGTACTCGCCCAGGCCGTCCAGGGTCGGGCCGCGCTGCACGATCACGCCGGTCGGCGGGACCTCGGCGATCTTGATGGTGTTGTTCTCGCTGGCGGTGATGGCCTCGGCGAGATCGCAGCCGACCTTCTTCGCGTCCACGTCGAACGCCGCGACCACCTCGACGTCGCTGATGTGATACGGCCCGAACCGGACATGCATGAGGCCGGGAACCCGGGCGCCTTCGTTGGCGTCCTTGTAATACTCCAGTCCCTGCACGAGGGAGCTAGCGCAGTTACCCACCCCCACGACGGCGGTGCGCACCTTACCCATCAGGATGACTCCTTCTCGGAAATGTTGTCTGGTCCTCCGGCCTGCCGCTCTGATGCGATCAGCTCGTTCAGCCATCGGACTTCCCGCTCCACTGATTCCAGGCCATGCCGGTGCAATTCCAGGGTGTAACTGTCCACCCGCTCCCTGGTGCGGGTGAAGGCCGCCCGGATGGCCTCCATGCGCTCCTCGAGCCTGCTGCGGCGGCCCTCGAGGATCCGGAGCCGTACGTCGGCCCTGGTCTGCCCGAAAAACGCGAAATGAACGCCGAACCCGTCGTCTTCCCACGCCGCGGGTCCACCCTCGCCGAGGAGTTCCTGCAGCCTCTCCTTGCCGTCGGCGGTCAGCCGGTACACCTTCAGCGACCGGCGGCCCGCGCGCGACCGTGCCGTCCCGGTTGGGCCGGCCGGGACTCCCGGCTCGGCCTCGTCGTGTTCTTCGGCGATCAGGCCGGCCGCCAGAAGTTCGTGCAGACACGGATACAACGACCCGTAGGAAAGCGCGCGGAAGGCGCCGAGCACGGTGTAGAGGCGTTTGCGTAGCTCATAGCCGTGCATCGGTGTCTCGCGCAGCAGCCCGAGCACGGCGAGCTCAAGTACGCCGGAGCGGTTGCGTCCCACGCTTCCCCCAG
>JBAUAY010000930.1:0-28045 GCA_049676235.1 Streptosporangiaceae bacterium | reverse complement strand
ATCAGGACTGCTGTTCGTCCCGCGCCGGGGGGAATTATCTACGGCACTACACTGTGCCAGGTGATCGACCTGAAGACCGCTCGGCAAGAGCCAGAACGCTACCGGACCGCCCTCGCCCGCCGTGGCGCGGCTGAAGAATTCGATGCCTTGCTCAAGGCAGATAGCCGATGGCGGGCATTTACCGAACGAGTCGACGATCTACGGGCACGACAGCGGAAATCCTCGAAGGCTCCGCCCAAGTCGGACGAGATCGAGGGTCTGAAGCAGCTTAAGACCGACCTTGTCCGAGCCGAGGAGGAACTCGCGGCGGCAGGGCAGCAGCGCCAGGACCTGCTTGATCGGATCCCGAACCTGCCAGACCCTACGGCGCCCGATGGGATGACCGAGGAGGACGCGCAGCTCGTCCGGGCTTGGGGGGTGCCTTCGCAGTTCAGTGCACAGCCGCGCGATCACCTGGAGATCTCCTCGTCGGCAGGATGGATCGACATGGCGCGGGGGGCGCGTACTGCCGGGTCGCGGTTCGCGTACCGGATCGGTGACGTGGCCTTGACGGAGATGGCGCTCTACCGGTTCGTTCTTGACCGGATCACCGGCAAGGGTTTCCTTCCGGTCCTTCCTCCGGTGCTGGTATCCGAGCGCGCGATGTACGGCACCGGCTACCTGCCGACCGACGAGCACAACATCTACGTCCTGGACCAGGACGGCCTGTACCTGGCCGGAACGTCCGAGGTCGCGCTGGCGGCGATCCACATGGATGAGCGGCTGGAAGAAGACCAGCTCCCGGCACGCTACACCGCATTCTCGACGAATTTCCGCCGAGAGGCAGGAGCGGCGGGAAAGGACACCCGCGGCATGTTCCGGGTCCACCAGTTCGACAAGGTGGAGATGTTTGTCTTCTGCGTTCCTGAACAGTCTGCGGAACTCCATGACTACTTGCTGTCAAATGAGGAGCAATTGGTCCAGGAGCTGGGGCTGCCGTACCGGGTGATGAACATCGCCGTGGGTGACCTGGGCGCCTCGGCGGCCAAGAAATATGACATCGAGGCGTGGTTTCCGGCGCAGGGCCGCTACCGCGAGATCAGTTCGTGCTCGAATACCACTGACTACCAGGCGCGGCGGCTGAACGTCCGGTTCCGCCGCGGCGATCAGCTGCAGTTCGTCCACACCCTGAACGGGACGGGGGTTACGGCGCGCGCCCTGCTGGCGATCATGGAAAACTTCCAGGATGAAGGCGGCGTGGTCGCTGTCCCGGACGTGCTCCAGCAATTCGGCGCGCCGAAGACCATTGGCCAGCCGGAGTGACCGTCCGCAATGCGTAGATTTGATGAGATGGTTTCGTATTTAAGCACTGAATCTTCCGCTAGGCGGACAGGCGGGTCACCGACCGCAGAAGCCGAGAGTCCTCTTGGCGGGCAAATGAGGTGTGGCGCGGCTCGGTGCCGATCAGCGCGGCCAACCCGCACAAGGGAAAATGATGCCGCTACCCGCTAGTAAGAGGAGCGTCACCGGCTCCGTGCGGCGCCGCGGGGCGAGGTGATGCCGTCGGTCCGGACGTGTTCGAAGATAAGGCTGGTCTCTGTGTGGGCGACGGCAGGGTCGGAACTGAGGTTAATGACGAACCTGCGCAGGCCGTCAGAGCTGTCGGCGACCACATGGAGCAGAAAATCATTCGGGCCAGCAAGGAAATAGACGTTCAGTACCTCTGGTCCTTGAGCCGCCTTTTTAGCAAAGTCCTGGATCTTGCTGCGGGAGTGGACCTGGAGGCGCACCGCGATCATCGCCTGGATCGCCAACCCGAGCGCGGCCGGATCGATATCAGCGTGGAATCCGCGGACGACACCAAGGTTCCGCAACCTCCGAAGCCGCAAGAGGCACGTTGACGGCGCGACGCCCACAGCGGCAGCCAGAGTGTTGTTGGGCAGCCTCGCGTCAGCGACGAGCGCCCTCATGATGGCGTGATCGATCTGGTCAAGGCGGATCTCCCGCCCCTCATCGGACCGCCCATCCTGGGCTTCAGGTGACTGCGGTGGAACGATGTTCGGCACGGGCGTGCTCCGGATCTCTTGTGATCGAAGATAGTAGAAATACGATCAGATTTTACCGAATCTTATGCATGAATCTACCCAGGTAGACGCGTTTTCGGCAGGATGTCCCAAGGTGTACGAATCGTTGGCAGCATGAGATGAGGCACGATGAAAGTCGGCGTTCCGCGTGAGGTCAAGGACCACGAGTACCGGGTGGCCATCACGCCTTCGGGCGTACGCGAGCTAACACTTCGTGGTCATCAGGTTTACGTGGAGCAACACGCGGGCGAGGGCTCGCTGATTTCCGATGCCGACTTCAAGCATGTCGGAGCGGAGATACTGGAGCGCGCGTCCGATGTGTGGGCATCGGCCGATCTCCTGCTCAAGGTCAAGGAGCCCCTCGAAATCGAGTACCCACTGCTGCGAGAAGGCCAGGTGCTCTTCACCTATCTGCACTTGGCAGCGAGCAAGCCATGCACCGATGCTCTGCTGGCCTCTCGTACCACGGCCGTGGCCTATGAGACGGTGGGCTCGTCAGACGGGTCTTTCCCGCTCCTGGCGCCGATGAGCGAGGTCGCGGGCCGGCTTGCCCCTCAGGTCGGGGCCTACCACATGATGCGGGCCCTGGGCGGTCGGGGGATCCTGCCAGGCGGCGTGCCGGGTACGAGGCCGGCGCAGGTAGTCATCATCGGGGCTGGCGTGGCCGGGATGAATGCTGCCCTGGTCGCTCAGGGTATGGGCGCGGAGGTTACCGTGCTCGATCTGAGCCTGGAGAGGCTGAGGGACGCAAGCTGGACCCTCGAAGGACGGGTCAAGACGATTGCGTCCAGCTCATATGAGCTTGAGCGGCAGGCCTGCCATGCCGACCTGCTGATCGGGGCCGTGCTGGTTCCCGGAGCAAGAGCACCCAAACTGGTGCCGAACGAGCTCGTATCACAGATGCGCACTGGCAGCGTACTGGTCGACATCAGTATCGACCAGGGCGGGTGCTTTGAGGACTCGCGTCCGACCTCGCACTCAGATCCGACCTTCAATGTCCACAGATCAGTCTTCTACTGCGTAGCGAACATGCCCGGAGCAGTCCCTGAGACCTCAACGTACGCTCTGACCAGTGCGACCCTTCCCCGGGTGCTGGCCTTGGCCGACGACGGATGGCGTGAGGCAATGCGCTATGACCCGTTCCTGGCCTCCGGGCTTAACGTCCACCACGGCAGGCTTTACCACGCGCCAGTCGCGGAGGCCCATGGCTTGCCGTGCTCGCCTGTGACCGAACTACTCGGCTAATGAGCCTCCGAGGACGGCGATGGCGGGACCCGGATGGAGTCGACCGGAATGCGAAGCCCGGTGCGCGCTGACTCCAGGATCGCAATGCTCACAGCTAGCGCGTTGTAGGCGTCTTCACCGGTGACGATGGGGCACCCGGTTCCGGCTACCGCTGCGCTGAATGCTTCCAGCGTGATGTCGTAGGTATGCCGGCGGTCCTCGACCGTGATCTCGCGGTCCCCGTTCTTGTCGCTGAGCATGACGGTCCCGCAGGGCTCCGGGGTCATGACCCCGGAGGCGTGGATGCTGCCAGCGTCACCGTGTACTTCCAGATAAGTAGGGGTGTGCGGGGAGGTAAAGGAGTCGTGCAGGTGTACCAGGACCTCGTTCTCGTAGCGCACCACGGCCATGGATGCGTCCTCGCTACCGGCGTCCCAGGCTCCCTGACGTACTGTGATCGCTGAGGTCTCCAGTGCAGCCGCGCCCAGCAGCGGGTTGACGACCGAAGCGTCGTGGCAGCTCAGGTCCATGACGACGCCCGCGCCTGGCACGTCGCCCAGCCGCCACCCGCGGAGTCGCTCGGGCAGCAGCGTGGCGTGCCGTACATTCACCGCGAGCGGGCGGCCTATCGCGCCGCCCCGCACAAGCTCGCGGATCCTGCGATGGGTCCCGGCGGCAGGCAGATGATGATTGACGGCCAGGACGATACTGCTCTCCTGGCATGCCCTGATCATGTCCCGGGCCTCGGCCAGCGAGGGTGCCATCGGCTTCTCGCACAATACGTGCTTGCCTGCCGCGGCTGCTGCGCGGGCTTGCTCGAGATGCCGGTCGTTCAGGCTGGAGATGTAGACGGCATCGATGGCGTCCGCCGCAAGCAACGCCTCGAAATCGTCGAAGATA
The DNA here is from genome assembly GCA_049676235.1 of Streptosporangiaceae bacterium. Lineage (GTDB taxonomy): Bacteria > Actinomycetota > Actinomycetes > Streptosporangiales > Streptosporangiaceae > Palsa-504. The sequence goes on along the minus strand of JBAUAY010000930.1, from coordinate 23,858 downwards.
AGCTCGATTCCGTTGCGGGCGGCGTATTTCTCGGCATGCACCCGCGATGAGCTGTACACAGCCCGCGCGCTGTGCCCGCAGCGAGCGAGGGCCGGAAGCATCCGCGTCTCGGCGATGTCACTGGCTCCGGCCAGGCCCCACCTGAGCGCGGCAGGTTGCTCCTTCACGTCACTCCTTCCGGACGAGGGACGCGTTACTCCGCTGCGGTGGCGTCCTCGCCGATCTCCGCGACCAGGACGCGCAAGTTCTGGGCCTCGAGCGACTCCAGCAGCGCTGGCGGCGCCTGATCGTCGACCACGATTGCGTCTACCCGGCTGAGCTCGGCGGTCTGGAACGGCGCGATCGCATCGAACTTGGAGGCGTCTACCAGAAGGATGATCTGATCGGCGACCGCCATCATCTGACGTTTAGTCTCGGCGTCGAACGCGTTGCCGCACAGCATCATCTGATCGCGTACAGCCGACGCGGTGAGGAGCACCGTTCCGAGGCGGAGGCTGGCGTAGCCCGCGACCGTGGACGGCCCGGCGAAGGCCTGGGTCTCGGGGTGGAGAACGCCGCCGATCCCAACGACCTCGACGTGGGGCCGCTGGGCAAGCTCAGCCATCACCGGCAGTGAGTGCGTGACTACGACGAGCGGGCTCTGGGGTGCGATGAAGCGAGCGGCCTGGAAGCCGGTCGTCCCGGCATCGATTCCCAGGGGACCTGCAGCGTGTCCGTTCACGTACTCGGCCGCCTTGCGGCCGATGGCCTGCTTGGCCTCGGAATGCGCGGCGCTGCGCAGCCGGAAAGGCGCGCCAGGACCCGATCGGGGAATGGCTATAGCCCCGCCGTGCGCGCTGCGCACGAGGTTGTCCTGCTCGAGCAGCACGATGTCGCGGCGCACCGTGATACGTGAGACGCCAAGGTGGTCGCTGAGCTCGGGGACCCGGCAGTACCCCTGCTGCTGGACGAGTTCGGCCAACGCGTTCCTGCGGGCCGAAGCGTCTCGGTATCGCAGGCTCCCGGTGGTGCTATTGCCCTGAGCTGTGGTCATGCGGACCTTGCCTCTCTTGCCTGGGACAGAGCCGGGAGGCGGCGCTGAGACATGTCATCGGATGAGCTCGCGCAGAAGCTGGCGAGCGGCCGCACGTACCGGTCGAACGCGTCTGCGTACCGCTCACTGCGGTCGGGGTCAGGGGACCATTGGCGGAGGCTAAGGCGCAGCGCGGTCCCGGCGTCACGCGCCGAAGAGAACGTTCCCGATCCGACGCCGGCCAGGAGGGCGGCCCCGATCGCGGTCATGTGCTGCTGCTCGATCGACAGCAGCGGCCGGCCGGTGATATCGGCGCGGGCCTGCAGCCAGGGCTGGTTCTGCACGATGCCGCCCTCCACGCGGACCGTCTCCAGCGGCTCGTCAAACCAGGAGTCAAGCAAGTCAAGGGTGGCGCGCAGGGCGAAGGCAGGAGCCTCCAGCAGGGCCTGGAGGATGTCCGCGCGCATGTGCGAGGTGGTCAGTCCGGAAATCACGCCGGGAACGGCGCCTGCCGCCCAGTAGGGGCTGGAATACCGGCCGAAAGTCGGGGTGCACACCACCCCGGTGAAGTTATAGGGATCCGGGATCTCCGCGAGTATCTGCGGGTAGTTAACGTCTTCCGAGCCGAAGAAGACAGGCTTGGCCCAGTCCAGGAGCCCGCCGGCCAGCCCGATGCGGGCAGCGTAGGTGTGACGTCCTGGTTCGACGTCGGCATACCAGCCGATACCGGTGCCGAGCCGCCGCATGTCGTCGGCCGTCCCGACTGAGATGAGCAAGGCCTCGGCGGTGCCCGCCGAGTCGACCGGCGCCGCGGTGCCCTGGCGTGCCGCGAGGGCACCGCACTGGCGATCGTGGCCTGCGACGCTGACCGGAAGTCCGGCGGGCAGGCCGGCCCGGGCGGCCGCGGCCTGGGTGACCTTGCCGACCATGGTCCCTGAGGCGACCACTGCCGGCATGCGCGCTGCGTCGACCTCGGCCGCCTCGAGAACGTCCCGGGACCAGCATTTGCCGTGCTGATCCCAGGCCATCGTGCGGGACGCCAGGCTCGCCGAGGTCACGGCCTGGCCGGTCAGCCACAGGGTCGCCAGGTCCGCGACCGGTAGCCAGGCCGCGGTGCGGGCGTATATCTCCGGCTGGTGCTCCCGGAGCCACATGACGCGCCCGATGCCCCAGGTGGGGTCAACCGGAAGGCCCACGATGCGCTCGAGACGCTCGGCGCCGACTGTCCCGGCCAGGCGGGTCACCTGGGCGGCGGACCGGCTGTCCTGCCACCAGATGACGTTGCGAAGTACGGTTCCTGCCTCATCTACGGGCGCGCCAGCTTCGCCGACCGACGTCGCCGCGACGCCGAGGGGCTGGCAGCGGGAAGGCAGCGATGCCATCAGCCCGCCGAGGGCGCTCTCGACCGCGTGCCTGAGCGCGGCGGGCGCCAGCTCCACCGCGGTGAGCGTACGCGATACGGGAGTCGGCTCCTGTGTCACGGCAAGTACCTGGCCAGTGTCGACGGCGAGTGCCACTGCCCGCACCGAGCTCGACCCGATGTCGAGCCCTATCAGGCAACCACCCCGCATGCCGGTCTCCCTCGCCTGTCGGCTGTCTTGATCGTACGCGCCGTGAGCATCCGTGAGCACCATGGTAACCCGGATGTTGTATCTGTAGGAACAGATCTTGGGCACAGTGTTGACAACGAATTAACAGAAGTTGTTCAATCAGGATCATCTTCATTTTGCCCAGGTTCGCGGGGCAGACAACCAAGGCCGTCCAACAGAGGAAGGGGCCATGTTGACCACGCATCAAGCGCTAGGCGAGGACCTGGCCACGAAGGACCTGGCGCACGTCGTCCACCCTCTGGCCCGGCCGCGACAGCTGGCGGCGATGGGCCCCGTCGTCGCGGTCTCCGCACAGGGTGCCGAGGTCGTGCTCAGCGACGGCCGGACGATGATCGACGGCCCAGCCGCCATGTGGTGCGTGAACGTCGGGTACGGCAGACGCGAGCTCATCGAGGCCGCGACCAGGCAGATGGAGACGATGGCGTTCTGCCCGCTGTTCGGAGGGAACTCATCCCCGCCTACCATCGAGCTCGCCGAAAAGCTCGCGCAGCTGACCCCTGGCGACCTCGATCACGTCTTCTTCGTCAACGGAGGCAGCGAGGCCAACGAGACGGCCTTTAAACTCGCCCGCTACTACTGGCACGTCCAGGGCCGCTCCAGCAAGACCGCCATCCTCTCCCACGACCGCGGCTATCACGGGGTCACCGGCCTGACCACGTTCGCCACCGGGCTAGAGCCCTATCACGTCGGGTTCGGCGTCCGGCCCCCCGGCATCCACCACTTCCCTACGCCCTACGAGTACCGCCAGTCTCCCGCCGAATTCGAGGAGACCGTGTCAGGGCGCGCGCTGGAGAGGCGCATCGCGGAGCTCGGCGCGGAGAACATCGCCGCCGTCATCACCGAGCCCGTCCTCGGCAGCGGCGGGGTCCTCGTGCCGCCGCCGGGCTACCAGAGGAGGCTGCGTGAAGTCTGCGACGAGAACGACATCCTCCTGATAGCCGATGAGATAATTACGGGCTTCGGCCGCACCGGCACCTGGTTCGCCTCAGAGCGCGACGGCGTGGTTCCCGACTTCCTGACCATGGCAAAGGGAATCTCCAGCGGCTACGTCCCGCTGGGCGGCACGATGATCCGTTCTAAGGTCTGGGAGGTCATCCAGCGGGCTGAGGGAGACCCGAACCTCTGGCATGGGTTCACCACATCTGGTCACCCGGTCGCCTGCGCGGTGGGCCTGGCCAACATCGAGGTAATCGAGAAGGACAGGCTCATCGACGCGGTGCTCGAGCGCGGCAGGCAGCTCGGCGGACTGCTGGAGGAACTCAAGGAACTACCCGAGGTCGGCGACGTGCGCCGTGCGGGCCTGATGGCGGGCATCGAGCTCGTCGCGGACAAGGAAACCAAGCAGCCCTTCCCGCCCGAGCAGGAGCGCGCGCAGAAGGTGATGCGCGCCGCCCGCGACCACGGGCTGCTGGTCCGCACGCTGATCGGCAACATGCTTTTCCTCGCCCCGCCGTTCATCATCTCCGCCGGGCAGATCGAGCGCATCGTCACCGCGCTGCGCGCGGCGATCATTGAGACGCGCGAGGAGCCTCCCGGCAGATGAACGCAGCCATCGACTTCCGCGCCCTCGTGCCCGCCGATCTCCCCGACGGCGCCGAGGTGCTCCGCGAAGGCGTCGAGCACGGCCGGCGCATCGAGCGGGCCACCTCGTTGTTCTGCCAGGACAGGGGCGTCCGCTCAGAGCGAGAGTTCCGGGAACGCGGCCGGGCTCAGGGCCAGTTCATGACCAGCATCAACATCGGGCTCAATACGTGGGCAGACACCCGGGAGGCACTCGGCTGCATCATCGACGATGCCAAGTCCCGCGGCGTCGCCCCGCCGGATCAGTTCACCCTGCTGGCCGAGCGGAGGATGGGCCTGCCTGAGGCGATGCGGGCGGCCGCACCCCAGGAAACCGGGCCGTGCCTATGGACCGACCAGGACTGGTGGGAGCTGACTCACAGCTTCCCCATCCAGCCGGGGGCAGAGGACAACATGATCGGCGGCCCCGGGTCCGTCGAGAACGTAACCCGGGCTCTGCAAGTGGGAGTCACGACCGTAGGTGTCTTCTCGCAGTACTTCTGGCGCTGGCCCTACTGGGACGACGACGCTGCGCAGACGGTCGCCGTCGTCAAGGCGGCAGGCGCCCTGGCCGCCTGGGCGCACGCGGGCACGTGCTTCAACACCTACATCGATGACGGGTACCCCGGCGTCTTCCACGACTACGCGAATCTGGTCGGCTGGACGATGGTAGAGCGCTACGTAAGCGAAGAGCTGCTAGGAGTGCCCTATTCCGCAAGCTGGGGAGGGCTGACCAGCGACCCGGTGCTGAAGACCGCCGTGACGCTGGCCCTGCACGAGACCAACCCGCACAAGGTGCCGCCGGCCTTCACCCACGGTGACACGATCGCCAACAACGCCGACACCGAGGCGAATTACGGCACCGTGTCCGCCGACGTGCTGTTCATGAAGGCCACCGATCACCGGTACAAGATCGGCGGCGCGGTGAAGGCAGTGCCCGTGACAGAAGCGATCAGGGTGCCGTCCTGGCGGGAGATATCCGCCGTCCATGCCGTTAACCGCCGGCTCGAGGCCTACGTACCTGCCATCGAGAAGAGCATCGACTGGTCATCGCTCGAAGCCCAGCGCGACGTACTGGTCGAGGGAGGCCGGCGATTCTTCCGGGTGCTGATGACCGGCATGGCGTCCGGAGGCGTCAACACGGGAGACCCAGTCGAGTTCATGCTGGTGCTGAAGAAGCTCGGCGCCGTTAAGGCCGAGGAATTCTTCGGCGCCGGAGAGCTGGACTCGTCATTCCCGCGCGGCCGCCGCCCGGTCTTCCAGACTGACCTGCTGCGCCGCACCCTCGGCGAACGAGACGCAGCAGTCACCCAGCTCGTCCAGAGCGGGTACACCGAGGCGCTCAAGGGCGTGCGGATCGTGGTGGCATCCACCGATGTCCACGAGCTCGCCGTCCTCTTGCTGTGCAGCGCGCTGGGCGCGGCAGGCGCCGAGGTCATCGACTTCGGCATCAGCCGGGACCCGGAGGACATCGCCAAGGCGGTCACCGAGACCGCGGCGCACGCCGCAGCAGTCACCACGCACAACGGCGTGGCCCGCACCTTTGCCGCCAGCCTCCTCACGGAGCTGCAGCGGCGTGGCATGTCCCGCACCGTGGTGTGCATGGGGGGCGTCCTGAACGAAGACGTCGAGGGATCCGATATCCCCGTCGACGTCCGTGACGAGGTGCAGCAGATGGGCGTGCTCGCGCCTTCAGGCATCGCGGAGCTCATCGAGCGGCTGGGTGACCTCGCCACCGCCCCCGGCCAAGGCGGCCAGTGATGCGCGCCGCGGTGCTTGCCGACTTCGGCAGCACGATCTGCAAGGTAACGGTGGTCGATCTGGACCAGGGCACCGTGGCCGGGCACGGCGAGGCGCCCACGTTCCTGGGACCAGACGTGATGGAGGGACACGACGCCGCCTACCAGGCAGCCATCGCCCACCTGCCGAGACGGCCTGAAGTCGTGGTACGCCGCTCCTGCTCCAGCGCCGGGGGCGGGCTGCGCATGGCCGCGGTGGGGCTCGTGGAAGACATGACGGCCGCAGCGGCCAGACGTGCCGCGCTGAACGCGGGCGGGCGTCTTGAACTCGTACTGCACGGCCAGATCGACGACGGCGACCTGGCCGCGCTCGACGCGTGCGATCCGGAGATCGTGCTGTTCAGCGGCGGCACTGACGGAGGCCAGCGAGAGCTGGTGCTCGCCAACGCCCGTGCGCTGTCCGGCGGGTCGTGGTCAGGCCAGGTAGTGGTGGCCTGCAACCGGGAGGCCGCGGCCGCGGCGGCCGCGACGTTCCACGCGAGCGGCAGGGCCGTGCACGTGGTCGACAACGTCATGCCGGAGATAGGAACCGTGCGGCCCGAAGCGGCGCGGTCGGCGATCCTCGGCGTCTTCCTCCGGCACGTCATCCGCGGCAAGAACCTCAGCAACCGCCGCGAGTTCCTGGAATCAGTGACAACCGCCACGCCCGAAGCCGCCCTGGCCGCGACCCGGCTGCTCGCCTACGGTACGCAGCGCGTGCCGGGCGTCGGCCACGTCCTGGTCGTTGACGTGGGGGGCGCCACCACTGACGTCCACTCGGTGCGCACCGAGCCGTCCGCAACTCAGGGATACCAGCTCCCGCTGCTCCCGCCGTCCCAGGAGTCCCGGACGGTGAGCGGTGACCTCGGCATGAGGTCTGGAGCGCCCGGTGCCGTCGATGCGGACAGCATCTGGCTCGCCCGGCGGGCAGGCACCACCGCGGCTGCCTGGGCTAAGGAGGGCTGGCGCCGCGCCGCCGACCCGTCCTGGATAGCGGCCAGCCCCGATGAGCTGCGCCGCGATGAGCTGCTTGCTACGAGCTGCGTCACCCACGCCCTGACCCGGCACTGCGGCCGTCAGGGATGGGTCCACCGGCCGGGCGAGATGGCTCCCACTCTTACCATGAGCGGACCGGACCTGCGCGACGTCACGGTCATGGTCGGTACCGGTGGTGTCATCGCCCACCACTCACAACCGGACCGCATCCTGAAGCCGGCCCTCGTACGCGCGGCCGAGGTCTGCATGAGCCCGGCATCGCCCGAGACGGTAACCGACCACGATTACGTTCTCGCCGCGGCAGGCCTGCTGCTCTCGCTCGACGCCGACCTCGCCGTGCGCGTTCTCAGCCGCACGCTCGGCCTCTTCTCCCTGCCCGCTCGTCCGCTGACGATGGCCTCGCCCGCACCGTCTAAGGGAACCGCATGAGAAAGAAGCTTCCCCTGCACCTGCTCAACTTCATCGGCGGTTCACCCCAGGAGGCCGCCTCGGGAAGGCGCTCCGTTGTCACGAGCCCGGGCGACGGCAGGGAGATCGCCACGGTGCCCGACTCGGGCGCCGAGGATGTCGGCCAGGCGGTGGCCGCTGCCCAGCGTGCCTTCAAGACCTGGTCGCAGACCACACCACGGCAGCGGCAGGCCGCGCTGCTGGCCCTCGCCGACATTCTCCAGGCGCACGACAACGAGCTCGCTGAACTCGAAGCGCTGGACGCCGGCAAGCCGATCATCGTTGTCCGTCCCGAGGAGCTCGAGCACGGCATCGACAACCTGCGGTTCTTCGCCGGTGCTGCGCGCCTGCTTGAGGGCCGGGCGGCCGGTGAGTACATGCCCGGACGGACATCGTGGACCAGGCGCGAGCCGGTCGGTGTCGTGGGCGGTATCGCGCCGTGGAACTACCCGATCCTGATGGCGCTGTGGAAGGTCGGCCCGGCGATCGCGGCCGGCAACACCGTCGTGCTCAAGCCTGCCCCCTCGACCCCGGTAACTGCCCTGCGCATGGCGGAGCTCGCCGCGGACGCCTTTCCGCCCGGAGTGCTGAACGTGGTCGCCGGCGGGGACGAGGTGGGACAAGCGATCGTCAAGGATCCGCGCATCGCGATGGTCTCGCTGACCGGGTCGGTGGAAACAGGCAAGTGGATCGCGCGGACCGCAGCCGACACGCTCAAGCGAGTGCACCTGGAGCTGGGCGGAAACGCGCCGGTGATCGTCTTCGACGATGCGGATATCGACGACGTGGTGCCGAAGATCGCAGCTGTCGGCTACTACAACGCCGGCCAGGACTGCACCGCCGCGACCAGGGTAATCGCCTCGGCTAAACGCTACGACGACATCGTCGCCGGCTTGGCCGAGCAGGCCAAGCGCCTGGTCCTCGGCGACGTGCTGTCGCCGCGCACCACCATGGGCCCGGTCAACTCCGCCGGGCAGCTCCAGCGCATCACCGGCTTCCTCGACCGCCTGGACGCCGGGAGCGAGGTGGTGACCGGCGGCGGGCGGCTATCCGGTGACGGCTTCTACCTGGAGCCCACCGTGGTGAGCGCCGGCGACCCCGCGGCGGAGATCGTGCAGAAGGAGATCTTCGGGCCGGTCATGACGGTCCAGCGGTTCACCGACGAAGAGCAGGCGCTGCAGTGGGCGAACTCCACCTCCTATGGCCTGTCCGCTTCGCTATGGACCAGCGACGTTAAGCGTGCGCTGCGGGTTTCCCGGGCCCTGCAGTTCGGGGTGGTGTGGATCAACGATCACATGAGCCAGGTGTCGGAGATGCCGCACGGCGGCATCAAGGACTCCGGGTACGGCAAGGACCTCAGCATGTACGCCGTCGAGGAGTACACAACGGTCAAGCATGTCATGGCCGCGTGGGAGGACTGAGCGTCATGACCCCAGATGCCCGCAGCCGCCAGCCGTTCGTGATCGCCGGCCGGCCGCGCTACAGCGACGAGGCTGACCAGGTGAAGGCCCCCTTCAACGGTGCCCTCCTCGGCGAAGTGTCCCTCGCCGGGCGCACTGACGTAGAAGCCGCGATCGGGCTGGCAGCGGAGGCCCTGCGCCGCGGGCTGGCGCCGCACCAGCGGGCCGAGGTCCTGGACCAGGCCGCCCTGCTGCTGGCGGAACGGCGCGAGCATCTGGCCTGGCAGATATCGGCTGAAGTCGGGAAACCGATCTCCCTCGCCCGGGCCGAGGCTGACCGGGCCGTGAGTACGCTGCGCTTCTCAGCGGCCGTCGCGCGGACCCATGCCGGCCAGGGCGTCACCATCGACGCCGCCCCCTCCGGCGCGGGCAAGCTGGCCTACACCATGACCGAACCGGTCGGCGTCGTCGCGGCCATCACCCCCTTCAACTTCCCGCTGAACCTCGTGGCCCACAAGCTGGCTCCGGCGATCGCCGCAGGCTGCCCGGTCGTGCTCAAGCCCGCGCCGCAGGCGCCGTTCACCGCGCTGGCCTTCGCCCAGGTGCTCTTCGACGCCGGCCTGCCAGGAGACTTCCTCAGCGTCGTCCCCGGCAAGGCGGAGGAGATCGGCGCCGTCCTCACGGGAGACGACCGGATCGCCGCGATCACCTTTACCGGCTCCACCAGGGTGGGCTGGCTGCTGCGCCAGCAGGCGCCCCGCAAGACGGTGCTGCTCGAACTCGGCAACAGCGCCCCGGCCATCGTTCACGCCGACGCCGACCTGGAGATGGCCGCGGCCAAGCTCACCGTCGGCGCCTTCGCCTTCGCCGGGCAGAGCTGCGTGTCCGTGCAGCGCGTCTACGCCCACCGCGAAATCGTCGACGAGCTCAGCAACCTGGTGGTAGCCCGCACCCACGCGATGGGCGTCGGCGATCCCTCTGACCAGAAGGTGACCGTCGGTCCCGTCATCGACGATCCCGCCTGCCGGCGCATCACCTCCTGGATCGAGCAGGCCCTGAATGCCGGCGCCGGACTCCTGTGCGGAGGATCAGCACACCAGCGACTGATCGCGCCCACGGTACTCAGCGACGTACCTGCTGAATCCCCGCTGGAGCGCGAGGAGGCCTTCGGTCCCGTCTTCGGCATCACCGCATATGACGACGTCGACACGGCATTTAACCGGGCCAACGACACCCGGTTCGCCCTCCAGGCATCCATCTTCACATCCGATTTGCGGCTAGCGCTCGACGCTACCAAGGCACTCGCGTTCGGCGGAGTGCTCGTCAACGAGGCACCGAGTTTCCGCACCGACGGCATGCCGTACGGCGGGAACAAGGACTCCGGCAACACCCGCGAGGGACCCGCGTCGGCGGTCCGGGAACTCACCGAAGAGCGCCTCGTGATCATCGACCAGCTCGCAACGCCGCGTTCCCGTGCGGAGCGCCTCAGCCGATGACCGGCCGAAGGAGAGGCACAGCATGAAGGCAGTCGTTTTCGAAGGACCCGGCGCCGTGGAGCTGCAAGAGCGCCCGGACCCGAAGGCCCGCAGCGAGCACGAGACCTTGATCAGGGTCCTGGCGTGCGGCCTGTGCGGCTCGGACATGCGGGCGATGACCGTCCCCCCGCAGCTGCCGTGCAATCCGGACACGGTCATGGGACATGAGATCGTCGGCATCGTCGACACCCCCGCAGCGGACTCGCGCTTCGCGGCCGGCGACGTGGTGGTGGCAGTCCCGAACTATCCCTGCCGCAAATGCCACAGCTGCCAGGCCGGCCTGATCAACCTCTGTGACAACTTCACGCACGTCGGCGTCCACGTCGACGGCGGCCTGGCGGAGCTGCTGTGGGTTCCTGACGAGTACTTGTACGCCGTCCCCGCTGGGCTGGATCCTCACCTCGCCGCCCTGGCCGAGCCGCTCGCCTGCGTCCTGAACGGCACGAGGCGCGCCAACTGGCACCCGGGCGAGCCCGTCGTCATCCTCGGAGGCGGTCCTGTCGGGCTGCTCTTCCTGGCCGTGGCCAAGCTATCCGGAGCTGCGCCGCTCATCGTGACCGAACCAAACGCTGCCCGCGCCGCGAAAGCCCTCGAGATCGGCGCCGACCACGTGGTCGACCCCACCGACCCGGACGCGCTGGAGCGCATTACGGCGCTCACGGGCGGGCACGGAGCCGCGACCGTCATCGACACGCTGGGGACGCTGCTCGAAGAGGCGCTGACCCTGGTCGCCAAGGGCGGCGAGATCTTCGTCTTCGGCGTGAACCAGACGGCCACGATCGCGATCACTCCCGCGGTCATCCAGGGCAAGGAGGCCAGCATCCACGGCGTCTACATCGCCAAGAGCACCTTCCCGCTGGCCTTGACGCTGCTGGCCGCCCGCCCCGACCTGTTCGGCAAGATCGTGACGGACTGCATCCCGATCGCCGACTGGGACCGCGCTCGGGACCTGCTGATGTCCGGTAAGGCGGCGGGCAAGATCCTCGTGACCGGAGCGCAGGCATGACCGCGGTGCCGGGGGACGTACATGCGGTCCTGCTCCCGATCTGCGGCTCGCTCACGGTAGAGCCCTGGACCGATGACTTCCTGCGTGCCGGGGGACGGTCCGTCCTCATGGGCTCAAGCGCCGAGGAATACACCGCCCGGCGGATCAGCGACGAGCGGAGGGCGGCTGAGCCCGCCGAGGCCATGCGCGCCTTCACCGCCGCCGTCGCCGCCAGGTCGCCAGGGCCAGTTCTCGTGGCGGTCGACGCGGAACCTACCGGAGTGCAGCGGCTGGAGCACCTGCTGCCCCCGCTGCCCGACCGGAACAGCACCGGCCAGATGCCGGAAGAGGCACTCGAACAGGCGTTCAGCGACTACGCGCGTGCCGCGCGGGGCCTCGGCGTGACGTTGTTCCTCGGCCCGGTAGCCGACCACATCACCGGGACGAACCTCTGGCTGAACGGCCGCACCCTGGCCGACGACCTGGAGTCGATCGCCCGTATCGCCGTCCTGTACTGCAAGACGGTACAAGCTGCCGGGATCGCCGCCACGGCGAAACACTTCCCAGGTCATTCGGACCTCGTTGCCAATCCCGTGCACGAGGCTGTCACGTTGCAGCTGGGACGCGATCACGTCGAGCGCAACCTGATGCCGTTCCAGCGCCTGGTCGACGCCGGAGTGAGCGCCGTCATGGTCGGCCCGGTCACGGTCGACGCCATCGACCCAGAAAACCCGGCCGCCTCGTCGCGCGTGCTGGTGGACCTGCTCCGGCAGGGACTGGGCTTCGGCGGCCTGATCGTCAGCGACGACCTTGATGCGGTCAGCACCATGAAGGGCCGCTCCCTCGGCGAGGTGGCCGTCTCCGCCGTCGCCGCGGGCGTCGAGCTGCTGCTCATCCCGGGCGGCGCCGCGGTCCGCGAAACCGCCGAGGCGCTGACCGGCGCCGTCGAGGACGGACGGCTAACCGCCGCCACCCTCGCCGCAGCCGCCGACAAGGTTCGCGCGCTCGCCCGCGCAGCGGCGCGCAAGGACCTCGGCTCCGCCATGTCCGGTCCGCATCCCGGCCGCTAGCAGCAGAAGAAATGAGGAAACTGTGAGTGGAAGCCCCGCCAGCCCTGGCCGCATGCGGGACGCCGACGGCCTGTACTCCATGGTGGCAGTCGACCAGCGTGAGTCGCTGCGGGCGATGCTCGCGCAGCCCGGCTCCGGCCCGGTCACCGATGACCAGATGCGCGAGTTCAAGGTTAAGGTGGCCCGGGCGCTGTCACCGGTCGCCTCGGCGCTGCTCGTGGATACCGATCTGGCTCTTCAGCCGATTCTCGACGCCGACGCCCTGGCGGAGGGCTGCGACCTGATTGTCGCCGTGGACGCCATCAGCTACAGTCCGCAGGGTGTCGCCCAGGCTACTGCGCTGCGAAAGGACCTACTCGGCACCGCCTGGGACAAGCGTGTCGCCGGGCTGAAGTTCCTGCTGCTATGGACTCCAGGGCAATGGCTCGGGTGTGATGCATCGGAGGTTCAGCAGTTCGTCGACGACGCCGCGAGGGCCGGCTTGGACAGCGTCCTGGAAGTCGTCGTCCGCGAAGCTGACGGATCGCCGCCGCCTCCCGGGCGGCAGGCCCAGCTGCTGGTGGAGGCAGCGAAACAGACCGCGCCGCTTGGCGCCACGCTCTACAAGACCGAGGTTCCCTACCAGAACCGCGCCTCGGCTGAGGACGTGACCCGCGTCAGCGCCCTCATCACCGGCAGCATCGGGTGTCCGTGGGTCATTCTCTCAAGTGGCGTGCCGGGAGACCAGTTCCCCCAGGCGGTCCAGCGGACGGCGCAGGGCGGCGCGGAGGGCTTCCTGGCCGGTCGGGCGGTCTGGCGGAAGGCCGCGGCCCTAGCCGGGGAGGCCGCTGTGAACTGCCTCAGCAATGAGTCGGTAGCCACCGTGGCAGGGCTGCGAGAGGCGCTGCGAGCCGGGCGCGCTGGTGCCGTCAATGCCTGACCAGCCGCGCCGACACGTCATCGACGTGATTGCGGGTGACGGCATCGGCCAAGAGGTCGTGCCCGCCGCCATCCGCTGCCTCGATGCAGTCAGCGCGCGCCACGGATTCGGCATCGTCTGGCGCGACCATGACTGGGGCTCTGACCGGTACCGGTCTGACGGGAGGATGATGCCCGCTGACGGGCTTGACCAGCTCGCAGACGGCGACGCCATCTTCCTCGGGGCGGTCGGGGCACCCGGTGTGCCCGACCATGTGACCTTGTGGGGCCTTCTGATCCCGATCCGGCGTGCCTTCCTGCAGTACGTGAACCTCCGGCCGGTCAGGATCCTTCCTGGTGTCAGGTCACCACTGGCTGACCCCGGCGGCCTGGATGTCGTCATAGTCCGCGAAAACGTCGAAGGAGAGTACTGCGAGGCCGGAGGCCGGATCTACGCCGGACGGCCAGAAGAATGCGCCATCCAGGAAGCCGTCTTCACCCGGACCGGTATCGAGCGGGTAGCTCGGTTCGCAGCCGAGCTGGCCGCCGACCGGGCAGGGCTGGTTGTTTCGGCGACCAAGTCCAACGGCATCATTCACTCGATGCCCTTCTGGGACGAGGTCGTGTCAGAGGTCATTGCCGGGTATGGGGGCGTGCACATCGAGCATGTCCTCATCGACGCACTGGCGGCACGGGCCGTGCTCAAGCCCGGCTCGCTGGACGTGATCGTCGCCTCCAACCTCTTCGGCGACATCTTGTCAGACCTGATCGCCGCCCTGGCCGGGTCCATCGGTCTCGCGCCGAGCGCGAACCTCAACCCCGACCGGGATCATCCGTCAATGTTCGAGCCAGTGCACGGGTCCGCACCGGACATCGCCGGCCAGGGCATCGCCAATCCCGTCGGCCAGATCTGGGCGGGCGCGATGATGCTCGACCATCTCGGCGAGACCGCCGCCGCGGCCGATCTGGTCGCGGCATTCGAGAGCGTCCTGGCTGAAGGAACGCGAACCCCTGACCTGGGCGGCTCGGCTGGCACCGCCGAGTTCGCCGACGCCGTGCTCGGCCGGCTGGCTCCAGCACCGGTGTCTGCTTATACCGTGCCGACCCCCGCTCACCGCGACCAGAAGGGGCCTGACTGGACCAGGCCTCAGCCGCCAAACCACGGAACAACCGGAAGCCTTCTCGGGAGCTCAGCCGAACAACCGGCTAAGGCGCCGCATCGCATGCAAGGAGAACGCAATGTCGAAAATCTCACTGAATAACGTCTGGAAGCTCTACGGAGAGCATCCAGTCGTCAAGAACCTCTCGCTAGAAGCCCGCGACGGCGAGTTCCTGGTACTGGTCGGCGCCTCAGGGTGCGGCAAGAGCACCACACTGCGCATGCTCGCCGGACTGGAGACCCCCACCTACGGGAGCATCCAGATCGACGATGACGACGTCACCTTGGTGCCGCCCGGGGAACGCGACGTGGCAATGGTCTTCCAGAGCTACGCGCTGTACCCGCACATGACCGTCTACAAGAACCTGGCATTCGGTCCCCGGGCCCGGCGAGAACCGAAATCCGAAGTCCATCAGCGTGTCACCGAGGTCGCACGGACACTGGGCCTGGACCAGTATCTCCACCGCACCCCGAGCGCACTGTCCGGCGGGCAGCGGCAGCGCGTGGCTCTCGGTCGCGTAATGATCCGGCATCCGCGCCTGTCATTGCTCGACGAGCCGCTTTCGAACCTTGACGCATCACTGCGTGTGCAGATGCGCATGGAGCTGGTCCGGCTTCAAAAGCAACTCAAGGTCACCACCGTATACGTGACACATGACCAGATCGAGGCGATGACGATGGGCGATCGTATCGCCGTGCTCGACCAAGGCGTCCTCGTTCAGGTGGACACTCCGGACGCCCTGTACGACGAGCCTGCCACCGAGTTCGTCGCCACCTTCATCGGCTCGCCGAAAATGAACATCGTCCCGGGGGAGATCACGAAGGATACGACAGCCACGACGCTGAGCTGCCTCACGACCAACATGTCCATCGACCAGAGCCAGTGCGAGCTGCGCGTCAGCCAACTGCCTGCGCAGGTGCGGGTTGGCCTGCGGCCGCATGATCTCTTCCTAACCGAAGAGTCACCAGCGCGCTGCACAGCGCGCTTCAGCGCCGTCGTTGAGCTGGTCGAGCTTACGGGCGCGGAAGGATTCGCGGTGGTGAAGCCGGCGGCCACCAGCGAGACCATCCTGGTGCGGATATCACGGGCCCTTCGCGTGACCCCCGGCATGCGGATCACGGTCGCGTTTGATCCGCGGGACGTGCACCTGTTCGACCCGGGCTCTGGCGATCGCGTCATCAAGTGGCACGGGCCCCGCCACCAGTCGGCGGCCGAGGAGATCGAGACCTTCATCGGAGAATCCATCGACTGACCGGAAGAGGGTGTTCCGCTGAACCGCAGGGCGCATTGAGAACCAGACCGAGTCAGCCCGGGAGGCGTAATCCAGTGTTCACCAGATCCAGACCCCGAACATTTCGAGCTAAGCTCGCCTGCACCGCCACAGCCATTACGGTAGGGGCCGTTACCCTCGCCGGCTGTGGGGGCTCCTCAGCCGGCCCGGGCAAGAACGTGCTCACCATCGCATACGGCTCCACCTTCGTGTTCGCGACGGCGGCGCTCGCCCCTCAGTACTACGGGAATATCGCGCGGGAGTTCGAGGCCGCACATCCCGGCGTCACCGTGAAGCTGATTCCCATCGCCGGCAGCCCGAGCGACATCGTGACGAAGCTGAGCCTTCTCTACCGCTCACCATCGACTGCCCCGACGATCACACAGATCGACAGCGGCGACGTCGGCCTCTTTGCCGAAGCGGGCTATTTCCTGCCACTCAACTCCTACGTCAGCAAGACGTCCTGGTGGCAGGGCTTTCCGCAGGTTGTCAAGAATGAAACCACCTTCGGCGGGAAGGTCTACGCAGTCAACCAGGGCGAAAACGTCCAGGCACTGGCCTACAACAAGATCGATTTCCGCAAGGCAGGCCTACCCGTCCCGTGGCACCCCAGGACGTGGCAAGACATCATCAATGCGGCGCTCACGATCAAGAAGAAGCTTCCTAGCGTCACCCCGGTCTGGGCCGAGGGCGGAACCGGCGCCGGTACCGTAGGCGTCGAGCTGGGAGTCGGCAACCTGCTGGCCGCGTCCAGCGACCCAACCGTCTTTGACCAGAAGACCGGCAAATGGGTCATCGACAGCACCGGGCTACGGCAGACGTTCGCCTTCATCCACACTCTGGCGGCCGACAACCTGAACGCGCCCGTAGCGGACCTATTCAACCCGAACGCCCCCGGTAACTCCACTACGTACATGATGAGCCCAGGCGCGGCAATCGCGCTGGCCTCAAACTACTGGGGAGCCTCCTGGCTCGAGAACCAAGCCCCCGCCTGGCCAAAGGCAGCGCAGGCTATCGGGATCGCCCCGCTGCCCACCGTCAACGGCCAGGGCTCAGGCACCTCCAGCCTGATCACCGGCTGGGATCAGGCCATCTACAGCCACGCCCAGAACCCCGCGCTCGCCTGGCAGCTGCTCGACTTCATGATGCAGAAGAAGAATCTTCTCGCGGCCGACAACGACGGCGAGTTCATTCCCCCGGACATCGCCTATGCGAAGGACCCGCTGTACCTGAACTTCGGCGCCCCGTTCCAGGCAGAGTTCGCCAAACTCGAACCATATGCCACCGAATGGCCCGGAACATCCAACTTGCCCATCTGGTCAGAGGCATTCCAGCAGGCAACCGGCGCGCTTGAGCAAAATCCCGGCACGTCAGTCTCGGCGGCCGTCCAGACGATGAAGACATACATAAGCGAAGGGCTAGGACCCTCCGACGTGGAGTCGCAGCCATGACACCTCGGCATGATATCCAGCAATTCCGGCCGTACCGCCCGGAACACGGCGAAAGGTAGGGCAGCAAGATGGCCTCTGATACATTGACTGCCGCTCCCCCTCAAGGTCGGCGACTTGACAAGCGCCGCTTTGAATGGAACACCTCCCTGCTCTTGCTCCCAGCAGGAATACTCATCGCGGCCGTATTCGTGTACGCCGTCGGATACTCCTTCTACATTGGCCTGACTAACCTGTCACTGCTGGGCCCGACCGCAGTGGTCTACCACTTCACCGGCGCGGCCAACCTGGACAGGCTCGTCCACGATACCTTCTTCCTGCACTCACTCTGGGTCACATTCCTGTTCGTGTTCGGGTCGGGTGTCGTCGGTGCCACCGTGATCGGCTTGGCCCTTGCCCTACTGATGCAGAAGGCGCTCGCGCCCATACGACTAGCCGCCGCTGCCGTGGCGATGATCGCATTCATGCTCCCGCCAGTCACGATCGCCGTAGTCTGGTACGCCGCGTCAGTGCCGCAAGGCACCTTCGCCAGGCTGTTCGGCCACCCGAACTCGGACCCGCTGTTCAGCGCGCCCTTGCTGTTCGTGAGCCTCGCGAACATGTGGTCGCTGGTCGGCCTCGCGATGCTGCTGTTCGTCGCGGCTCTGCGCAACGTTCCCAGTGACATCACCGAGGCCGCCAGGCTCGAAAGAGCAGGAGCGATACGGCGCTTTACGTCCGTTACCTTGCCGCTGCTGAAACCCACCATCGTCACCAGCGCACTGCTGATGACATTGCTCTCGCTCGCCAACTTCACCATCGTCTGGCTGATGACCGGAGGCGGCCCGGGCACGGCGACCAGCATCTTGCCGGTGTATTCCTACCAGCAGGGATTCCAGTTCTACCACCTGGCATACGGGGCCCTGCTCGGCAACGTCATGCTCATCCTGACGGCAATCTTCGGAGTCGGATACGTGAAAATGGCCAGAGGCAGAAAGCAGAAAGGAGGATCGTCATGACGACCGCAATCGAAACCGTCCCCCCGGCCGACGTCAAGGGACTCACGCGCGTGACGGAACGACACGCGACCGGGCCAGCTATCCTGAGTAACCTCATACTCGCGGGCATCGCATTGCTGTTCGCGCTGCCACTGCTGTGGCTCGTGCTCGCCTCGGTGGACAAGCACGCAAGCTGGTCCATTGCGATCCCGCACTTCACCTTGTCGAACTTCGGCAGCTCGCTTTCGAACGGCCGGGGCAGTTCGCTGGTGGCCAGCCTGGAGCTCGCTGCAATCGCGACCGTCGTAGGGACCGTGACGGGGACGCTGGCCGCCTACGCGTTCTCCCGGCGCCATATCCCGTGGAAAGGACCGGCACTGCTATTCGTGCTTCTCCTGTCGGCGGTCCCGATCAACGTGATAATCATCCCCGTCTATCAGATATTCAGCCAGGCCGGATGGCTGTCACTCATCCCGACAGCCATATTCCTCGGGATCACGGGGCTGCCATTCGAAATCTGGATGATCAAGAACTTCATCGATGCCGTCCCGACTGAGCTGGAAGAGGCAGCGCGAGTCGAGAATGTCGGTACAATGAGGATAATAGGACGAATCGTCGTTCCGCTGGCGGCACCGGGAATCGGCGCTGCCGCGATCTACGGGTTCGTTAATGCATGGGGCGCTTTCCTGATTCCGCTCGTGCTGATCTCGAGTACCGCGCAACAACCAGCAGCGATTACCGTGTACTCGTTCATCAGTGCAGCAGAGGTGAACTACGGAGGCATCGCCGCATTCTCAATCCTGTACTCCCTGCCAGTCCTAGCCCTCTATCTCGTGATGGGACGCTGGTTCCGGGGCGGCTTCGTCCTCGGCGGCGCACTGAAGTAACACCCGCGCCCCATCCGTCTAGCGCCATGCCTGACCGTGCGTGATCGCCTCGCGGCCGCCGCCAGCGGAGGCCGCGAGGCACCGCGCCTGTCAGCGAGAGAACCGAACATATGCCCGCTCGCGGCAGCAACGACCGCGACAGGACAGGGTACCCGGCGAAGCCATTGATGCGCGCCAGAAGAAACTGGCGCGCCGCACGGAGTTTGAGCCTGTTAGTGGCCGGGCACCGCTTGCCCACGATTGGACCGATACAAATGGCAGATAGCTCTCTCGCGGATTCCTACGACATCATCATCGTCGGGAGCGGAATGGGCGGCGGAACGCTGGCCTACGCGCTCCGCGACTCAGGCGCCCGGATCCTGTTGGTCGAACGCGGAGACTTCATTCCCTCTGAGCCGGAGAACTGGAGTCCTGAGGCGGTCTTCGGTGACGGCCGCTACCAGTCCGACGACCGGTGGCAGGCTGCGGACGGGCGATGGTACCGGCCGGGCATGACGTACGCGGTCGGCGGCAACACGAAGGTCTTCGGAGCGTCGCTGCCACGTTTCAGGCCAAGTGACTTCAAAGAGGCGGTCCATGCGGACGGCGTCTCACCGGCGTGGCCGTTCGGCTACGACGATCTCGCCCCCTACTACGCCGCGGCCGAGGTGATCTTCGGCGTGCATGGTCAGCCGGAGGAAGGGGTAACCAACGTCCGATCCTCCGCCTTCCCGTACCCGCCAGTGCCCCATGAGCCGCCGATCCAGGACCTCGCAGACCGGCTCGCCAAAGCGGGCTACACGCCGTCGTACCTCCCGCTAGGCATTGATCTGCGCCCTGATGGAAGGTGCATCCGGTGCGCAACCTGCGACGGCTTCGTATGCAAGGTCAACGCTAAGGCCGACGCGGACATCCGGTGCGTCCGGCCCGCGTTGCAACAAGAGAACATAGAGATCACCACGGCCGCCTACGCGCGCCGTATCCTGACCGACGATTCCGGTCAGCGCGTGACAAGGGTCGAAGTAGTGCGCGGCGGCCATGCTTCGACCATTCGGGCAGGCCTTATCGTTGTCAGCTGCGGGGCCGTGAACTCAGCCGCGCTGCTGCTCCGGTCGGGTAACGACCGGCATCCACACGGCCTCGCCAACTCCTCTGGGCTGGTCGGCCGCCATTACATGGTCCACAACAACACGGTGATGCTCACCGTTAAGCCCGCCCGCCGCAACGACGCGGTCTTCCAGAAGACTCTCTACGTCAATGACTTCTACGATCACGGCACAGATGACCATCCCTACCCGCTGGGCCACATCCAGCTGATCGGAAAGGTCCGAGAGCCGATGATCCGGAAGCAGGCCAGAATGGCGCCCCGCTGGGCCCGGCGATACCTAACCAGCCGAAGCATCGACTGGTGGCTCTTCACCGAGGACCTTCCCGATCCTAACAACCGCATCGAGGTGACCAGTGATGGCGCCATCCGCCTCCACTGGCAGCCCAACAATGTCCGCGCCCACGAGGTGCTCGTGCGCGAAGCCAAGCGCATGGCCCGGGCGGCCGGGTATCCCCTGACGCTGACCAGACGAGCCGGTATCGAGGTGTGCTCACACCAGGCCGGGACGGCGAGGGCCGGAACGGACCCGGCGACGAGCGTTCTTGATCCGTGCGGCCGAACGCACGACATCGAGAACCTCTATGTCGTCGATTCGTCGTTCTTCCCGTCGCTGCCGGTCATGAACCCGGCGCTGACCATCGCGGCCAACGCGCTGCGCGTCGGGGAACAACTCGCTGCCGGACGGTGAGTCGCCAAGGACCTCACGGCGACACCTGATTGGGTGGGGACCCGGGCGAAGTGCGTTAGTTCCACTTCCTCGGCGGCGCCATTCTCTCGCCGGGCAGGCCCCTGTAGAAATTCCCACTGGAATCGGAGATAAGCTCCATTGTCATGCCCCAGGGAGTCAGGAAATAGAACCAGCGCTGGCCAGCGACCGGAGAATCCTCCGCGACGCCATTCGGCCCTTCAAGGAGGGTAACGCCTGGGACGCTGCGCATGTAGGCGTGGGCTTCGTCGATGTCATCTACATATAGGGCTAGGTGGCTGCCGCCAATATCGCTGTTGCGTGGAACAGTGGTCCTCTGGGCCTCTGCCTCGTACTGGATAAGCTCAAGGTTGAAATCCCGGCCCATGCGCAACATTGCGAGTCGACTGGTCGCATCGGCGTGAACATTGAGCTTGCGACGCATATAATCCTCGCCCGGCGAGCCAAAAGGACCGTCGCGGTAGATTAGCTCTCCACCCAGGTAGTCCACGAAAAACGAGATAGCCTGTTCCAGGTCGGGTACCGTGTAAGACACGTGGTCGACGCTCCGTACGGTGGGAACGCGTCGCGACGGCCTTCGAGCGTCCGGCGGAATTTCCGCTGCCATGGACTCCTCCGCGTGGTGCTACGTGTCAGGCAGAAGCAGCTAGAGGCGAAACATTACCTCAGCTGGCAGTTAGTGTATGTTCTCCCGTGCCGCTGTAAGACAATCACCAAGTTCTGGCAGTATAGCAGGTGCATGCTTCTCTCTTCGAAAGAGTGGGTTTCTTTCCCAGACCGCCAAGGATGGTTCACTAGCCCCGAAAATTTACGCTACTGTGTGAGATAGCCGGTGCGGCAACAATAAGAAGCGCTCCTGAACTGGGACGAGAGGAGTGCCGAAGTCCTTATATGGCCCAACCCGAGGAGCACTTGATTAGTGACGAGGTGGAAGCCGGCAGCGCGAGGTCGGCCGGGGCCATAGTGTTCAGGCAGATCGCGCCCAGGTTTGTGAGCAGGCTGCTGATGCAGTCCTCGGTTGGTGAGAGCCGATGACTAAATAGGGTGACATGACCGGATGTTCTGTTGCCTTCCGCAATTTGGCGTGACGCCAGGCGCCGTGCCGGCGGACCGCGGCAGGTGCTGGCCGGCATGTGGTGCAGCACGATGTCCGCCCGCGGCAGCGGCCCGTTTGCGGGTGATTCCCGGCTCGCACTGCGGCGACCGGGACGTGGTCGAGGGAATGCCGCCGGATCCTGGGTCAGGCGATGTTGCCGTCCGTGTGCTCGATCGGGTCCGGCGCACCGCCATCGGCCGGCCACACTAGGGGTTCGTGAGTGAAGGTAAAAAACCCGAAGACCTCGCGTCGCTGCACAGGCGCTTCGACGAACTCGAGCACGTCGTCGCCCAGCGCGTGGCGGAAACCTGCGCCGCGGTCTTCCGGACGCCAGAGCGGACCGTCGGCGCGGTGAAACCGGCCTGGCGGCGCCGGACCAGGGGGGAGCGGCGCTGGCAGGTCGCGGCCTGCACTGCGGTCGCGATCGGGCTGCAGGTCGCGGTGCCGGGACGGCTGGCGGTGCTGCGGCCCGTGTGGATCCTCCCCGCGCTGCAGGGGATACTTCTCGTTTCGCTGTTGGTGGCCAACCCGCACCGGATCGACCGCGAATCCCGGGTGCTGCGCATCCTCGGCCTCACGCTGGCGGCGCTGATCAGCTTCGCCAACGCATGGTCCCTGGTGAGCCTGGCAACCGGCCTGGTCCACGGCACCGAAGGGGAGAACGCGGGGCCACTGCTGGTCACTGGCGGAGCGATCTGGCTCACCAACGTCATCGTGTTCGGGCTGTGGTACTGGGAGTTCGACCGGGGTGGCCCGGTCGCGCGCGCCCTCGGGACTCGTCCGTACCCGGACTTCCAGTTCGTGCAGATGACCAGCCCGGAGCTGGCACCGCCCGACTGGGAACCCGCCTTCGCCGACTACCTCTACCTGGCATTCACCAACGCGTCAGCGTTCAGCCCGACCGATGTGATGCCGCTGTCCCGCTGGGCGAAGCTCGCCATGGCCCTGCAGTCGGTCATTTCCATCGTCACGGTGGCACTGATCGTGGCGCGTGCCGTCAACATCCTGAAATAGCCCGGCGCGGAAGTGACTGAACCCGGGCTGCGGCGCCCGGGCAGCGGGCGGGGTCAGCGGCCACGCGCGATCCGGGCGGCGCCAGGTTGCCGGGACCTCACCAGGGCAGTGGTGACAAGCGCTCCGCAGAGCAGAAACCAGGGGTCCCACAGGTAGGCGTGCCAGGCAAGCGCCCAGCGATCGGCGCTGGCCGCCGCCGCGATCGCACCCGACTGCACCAGCAACCCCGCGGCGGTCAGCACCAGGCCATAGATCGTCAGGATCGTGGCCTCGAGCCATGCCAGCACCCGCACCTGGCGCCTCCCGGTGATGGTTGCCCGCCCGGATGTCACCCCAACCGCCACCAGCGGCACGATTGCGCCGATGACCTTCAGCACGGCGGCAGCCCCTACGGCCAGGATGATGCCCGGGTTACCGGTGCGGCCCTGCTGTTCCAGCGTGCCTCCGACGGTATCGAGCAGCCAGGTCCCGCCCAGTGCCCAGTACACGCTGACGGCAGCGTAGGCCAAGCCGGCACCGCACGCGGCCTGGGCGAGCCGCAATCCCTGTGCGGCGGGCCGCCGCTGCGTGGCTCCCGGTCCCGCCGACTGTTCCGCCTTGCCAGGCGTACCTGCAGGCCGGGGCGGGCCGGACGGGGGATAGCTGGGCTGGGCTGACACGCTGCTGACCTCCACTTATTCCCGTGACCGTGACTGCCGGGACTCGACGAATGAGCCGACGATGGACTGATCGCTGCCCTCTTCGGGGATCAGCAACAGGCCGGCCAGGTAGAGCGGTATCCCTGCACCACCCACGACGGTGAGGACCACGAAGGCGACCCGGACGATCGTCACGTCCACGCCGAAGTACCCGGCGAGGCCGGCGGCGACCCCGGTGAGCATGCGGTCGTGGATGGGCCTGCGAAAAGCGGCGCGTTCCGGCTC
>JBAUAY010000929.1:0-4129 GCA_049676235.1 Streptosporangiaceae bacterium | reverse complement strand
AGCTCGAGGCGCACGTTTTCGGGCGCGGGTACGGTCCGCGTCTGGGTCAGCGCGGACCCCGCCTGACGGCCGAGCAGGCGCATGTCGAAGACAAGCGCCCCCCGGGGTGCATGTGTGCGTGTGTTGGGCATGACAGTGTACTTGCGTAGAACTAATGGAAACCGAGGGCACAGCCTACCGGCGGCGCGCAGTATTCCCAACTTGAGGGCATCCCGCCGATATTCCGCTCCGCTTACTTCCCGGGCTTTCTTCCCGGACTTACTTCCGGGACTTACTTCCGGGCCTACTCCTCGGACAGGCGCTCGCGCAGCCCGGACAGGACGATCTCGGGGACCAGCCCGCTGACGTCCCCACCGTATCTGGCGATCTCCTTCACCAGGCTGGAGCTCAGGAAGGAGTAGAGCGGATTGGTGGTCATGAACAGCGTCTCGACCTTGGCCATCCGGTAGTTCATCTGCGCCATCTGCATCTCGTATTCGAAGTCGCTGACGGCCCGCAGCCCCTTGATCACCGCGGTGATCCCGTTGGCCGCGCAGAAGTCGACCAGCAGGCCGTGAAACCGCTCGATCCTGACGTTGCCGTAGCGGCTGGTGACCTGACCCAGCATCTCCACGCGCTCGTCGACCGTGAACAGGCTGCGCTTGGTCACGTTGATCAGCACCGCGACGATCACCTCGTCATAGAGCCCGGCGGCGCGGCCGATGATGTCGAGGTGACCGTTGGTGACAGGATCAAAGGAACCTGGACAGACTACGCGTTGCACGCGGTGCCACCCCTTCTGCTCTTCGGCGGGTACTCGAGGATTTGGTCCAGGCCGGTCATTGCGCTCGTTCTCCGGCGCGACCGTACCAGAAGGTTGCTTCCCCGTACCGGCGCGCCCGGTCGGGCACGAACCCGTCCGGCCAGCTCAGCGGTCCGGACCTGGTGGCCCGCTCCACGATCACCAGCGCCCCCGGCGCCAGCCAGCCTTGTTCGGCGAGCAGGATGAGGACCCGCGACACCCCGGCGTCCGCCAGCGCGTACGGCGGATCGGCGAACACCACGTCGTACCAAGCCCGGGCGGTGCCGTCCTGACCGCCTGCGGGGGTGGTGCCGTCCTGACCGCCTGCGGGGGTGGGCCCGCGGGCCAGCACGCGTTCCACCCGGTCGGCGATGACCTCGGCGCCTGGCAGCCCGATCGCCTCGATGTTCTGCCTGATCACGCGGGCAGCGCGGGCACCGTGCTCCACCAGCAGCACGTGTTCTGCACCCCGGGACAAGGCCTCCAAGCCGACCGCGCCTGAACCCGCGTACAGGTCGAGGACCCGCGCTCCGGCCAGCGGTCCCACCATCGACGAGATGGTGGCGAACAGGCCTTCCCTGGCCCGATCGCTCGTCGGCCTGGTGTCCCGGCCGTCCGGGACCGCCAGCCGCCGTCCGCCCGCCTCGCCAGCGATTACTCGTGCCACCCCTTAAGTTTGCACGCCCGCCCGCCGACCGCCACCACTCCCCCAGATCATGACGGTGAGCAGCAGCCGTAAGACAGCGCGTCAGACGGTGTCTCAGGTCACGGGCGACCAGGCCAGCACCCCCGATGTGCCACCCCGAGCGCGGCATCGTCAGCCCAGCGGACAGATCCGCGCGGGAGCACGAAGTGGTCTCGCGCATCGCCCAGGGCTGTTCAACGACGAGATCGCGGGCAGGCTCCACGTGAGCCCGTCCGCGATCTCGACGAGGGTCAGCGCAAGCGGGGCTCCGCCATCCGGAACAGGCTCTCGTCCTTGTGCCGCCGCTCGTCGCAGCCGATCTGGCGGACCAGGTCAGCGACGCTGGCGAAGTGGCCGTACTCTGCTGCCCCCGGGCAGTCCCACGGCTTGGTCTCCAGCTCGGGGTGCGCTGCCACGAAGGCCATGTACTCGTGCTCGGCGTGATCTTCGAAGTCGGCGTTCAGCCGGTAGCTGGCCGCCGGGACGATCAGGAACAGCAGCCAGGACAGCAGGTAATAGACGGTCGCGACGACCTGCGGCAGCAGCCGGTAACGCAGCCAGCCCTGTCCCGTTCCTTCGCGGGCAGCGAGTTCGCTCATGATCAGCAGGTGCCATTCCTCGTTGTCCTGCTGGTCGCGGGATTCCTCGATCCGCTCATGGATGCGGCGGACCAGGCCAGTGTCGTGATGGACCCGGTTGATGGCAAGGTAGGCGATCCGTTCCCATGACTGGTAGGGCACCCGGGCGACCAGTTCCAGCACCTGGTACTTGGCGAAGGAGCCAGAGCGGCCGTAGACGGGATCCATGCCTTTGATGAGAAGCCGGGTCATCAGGCCATACCGGCGCCGCGGGGTGCCCAGGGTGTCGGCCTGCGCCCGGCGCAGCCGGTCACTGTATGCCCGCTCTTCGACCCTGATAACGTCGGGCTGCATGGCGGTGTTCATGCTGCTTCCCCTTCAGCGGCGAGTCCTCGCCGCGCCCTCGATGTCACAGCCGGGATCTGGCTGCGTGCGATCAATCCTCCGCGGCCAGGATCCTCGGAGTCGTCAGCTTCGGGGCCCTTCTGGGCTGGCCTGGCGGCGCAGCCGGACCGGCTGCGTGTACTCCCTGCAGGCGAGGCCGGCGGGCCCGGCGTAGCCGTACGGGGACGTCACGCCGCCGGGGGACGGCCGACGGCCGGCCGTCCCGCGAAAGGCCGGTACGTCCTGCTCATGGCCTTCGTATGCCGGGCGTTTCCCCGTGGTGTTCGCCGGATGGCTCCGGCTGGCTCCTACTCCAGATGACGTAGGCCGTGCCGCGCGGAGTCGTCCCGGAAGGCAGTCCGAACGGTCCTCGGAGCTGACGACAGCACTCCGGTGCGCGGTGACGATGAACTCATGGTGTTGATCGATTCTCGGCCGGCTCCTCACGTGGCTGAGCCGGTTCCCGCAGGCGTCGCGACGCCTGCGGGGACCACTCGGATACCGGCAGCACGGGTGCCGCTGCTTTTTCTCCTCGCTGACACCGGCGGGGGGCATCGCAGCGCGGCGCAGGCGGTCAGCCAGGCGCTTGAGGAGGCGTACCCGGGCCGGTTCGAGCCGGTGCTCTGCGACCCGCTCGCTGGGCCGGGCTCCTCGCGGGTGCTCCGGTGGGCCACGAGTCTCTACGGTCCGGTGATCCGCCTCGCTCCGTGGGCGTGGGGAGCCGTTTACCACGCCTGCGATTCCCGGTGCGTGATGCTGCTGCTGCAGCGGACGCTGCTGACTCTCGCCGAGCGCCCGGTGGCCGATGCGGTGTCAGCGCATGAGCCGGCGGCCATCGTGTCGTTCCATCCGCTCACCGGCGGCGCGGCGGTCAGGGCGCGCCGGCGGCAAGCCTGGGATGTCTCCGTAGTGACCGTGGTCACCGACCTGGTCACGTCGCACGCGGCCTGGCGGCAGGGCCGGGCCGACCGAATGGCCGTGCCGTCCGCCGCCGTGCGGGGGCGGTGCCGCGTCGACGGGCTCGAGGCGGACCGCTGTGTGGAAACCGGGCTGCCGGTGACCTCCGGCTTTTGGAGTGGCCCGTCGCTCGACGGCGAGCGGGCCGCCCTGCGCCGGTCGCTGGGGCTGAACGAGCGGCGTTTCCTGGCCGTACTCACGGGCGGGGGCGAAGGCTCAGGTGGCATGGCCAGGCGCGCTGCCGCCATCATCAGGTCGTCCGATGACATTGACGTCGTTGCCGTCTGCGGCCGTAACCTCCGCTTGCAGCGCAGGCTCGCCAGGCGGGCCGGCCGGGCCGGCGGGCGGCTGAAGGTCCTGGGGTTCGTGGACAACATGTCTGACTGGCTGCGCTGCGCCGACGTGGTCATCGCCAAGGCCGGGCCGGGCACGATCGCCGAGGCCGCCTGCTGCGGCGCACCGCTCCTGCTTACCTCGCACCTGCCGGGCCAGGAGAAAGGAAATGCGCGCTTCGTCACGGCGGCCGGCGCCGGCCGGCACGCGCCGCGGCGACGGCAGATGATCCGTGAGCTCGGCGAGTTGTGCCGCAATCCGGGGGCCCTGGATGCGATGCGCGCGGCATCGGCCGGGCTGGGCAGGCCGGGTGCGGCGGCCGGGGTGGCCGCATTGCTGGCCAGCGTGAGCGACGTGAAGGCGGGCCGACATGGATGACGCAGAACGAGCCGCGGCCCGAGGCACGGCACG
>JBAUAY010000928.1:0-4305 GCA_049676235.1 Streptosporangiaceae bacterium | reverse complement strand
TGACCGGCCTTATTTCGAGGTTCTCGTCGTCGAGGACCTGACCGCGGAGCAGGAGAACTCGCTGCGGGAAGAGCTGCGGCGGTGGCGTCGCCCGGACGACCAGTTCATCTACGAGATCGTCGTGGTGCCCAGTTTTGACGAGGCGGTTATGGCCGCGCGGCTGAACTTCAGGCTGCAGGCGTGCGTGGTCCGCCGCCGGTTCGCCCACCGGTCCCGCCACGACTCGCCCTTGCTCGCACAGTTCGCGGGCATCGACGGAGCTGACGACCTGATGGAGCATACGCCGGATGACCGCGCCCAGGTCCTCGCCAGAACGCTGGCCAAGATCAGGCCCGAACTCGACCTCTACCTGATGACGGAGATCTCCGTCGAGGACCTGGCCGGCCGCCTCAGCCACCATTTCCGGCGCATCTTCCATGCCCGGGAAGGATCGCTTGAGCTGCACCTGTCCATCCTGGACGGCGTCGCGGCCCGGTATCGTTCGCCGTTCTTCAACGCGCTGCGTGACTACAGCCACCGGCCCACCGGGGTGTTCCACGCGCTGCCGATCTCGCACGGCAAGTCGATCGTCAACTCCCACTGGATCAGGGACATGGTCGACTTCTACGGCCTGGAAATCTTCCTGGCCGAGACGTCCGCGACCTGCGGTGGCCTTGACTCGCTGCTCGAGCCCACCGGGCCGCTGCGCGAGGCGCAGGAGCTCGCGGCCGAGACGTTCGGCTCTCGCCAGACCTACTTCGTCACCAACGGGACCTCGACGGGCAACAAGATCGTCGTCCAGGCGCTGGTCCAGCCGGGGGACATCGTCCTGGTCGACCGGAACTGCCACCAGTCGCATCACTACGGGCTAATGCTGGCTGGCGCCATGGTGTCCTACCTGGACGCGTATCCGCTGAATCAGTACTCGATGTACGGCGCGGTGCCGCTACGGGAGATCAAGCGCCAACTGCTGGCGCTGCGGCGGGCCGGCAAGCTGGACCGGGTCAAGATGCTGCTGCTGACCAACTGCACGTTCGACGGGATCGTCTACGACGTTGGCCGGGTGATGGAGGAGTGCCTGGCCATCAAGCCCGACCTGGTCTTCTTGTGGGACGAGGCCTGGTTCGCCTTCGCCCGGTTCCACCCGGTCTCCCGGCCGCGCACCGCCATGCGGGCCGCCCGTACGCTCGCCGAGCGGCTGCGCCTGCCCGAGTGCCGTCAGCGATACGACGCCCAGGTCGAAGAAGTCGGCGCGATCGATGCCGCGGACGACGAGGTGCTGCTGAGGCGGCGGCTCACGCCCGATCCCGCCCGGGCCCGCGTCCGGGTGTACTCCACCCAGTCCACCCACAAGACGCTGACCTCGCTGCGGCAAGGCTCGATGATCCATGTCTGGGACCAGGATTTCAGCCAGAAGGTCGAGGCGACCTTCCACGAGGCTTATATGACGCACACCTCGACCTCCCCGAACTACCAGATCCTGGCCTCCCTGGACCTGGGCCGCCGCCAGGCCGCCCTGGAGGGTTTCGAGCTGGTGCAAAAGCAGATCGAGAACGCGATGCGGCTCCGCGACGCGGTGGACCACCACCCGCTGCTGAGCAAGTACATGCGCTGCCTGACCACCGCCGACCTGATCCCGGCCGAATACCGGCCGACGTGCATCGACCAGCCGCTGCGCTCCGGCCTGCCGAACATGATCAAGGCCTGGGACTGCGACGAGTTCGTCCTCGACCCGTCCCGGATCACCATCTACATCGGCGCCACCGGCATCGAGGGCGACTCCTTCAAGCGACGGCACCTGATGGACCGGTACGGCGTCCAGATCAACAAGACCTCGCGGAACACCGTGCTGTTCATGACGACGATCGGCACCACCCGCAGCTCGGTGGCCTACCTGATCGAGGTGCTGGTGACCATCGCCCGCGACCTGGAGGCCCAGCTGGCCGACATGAGCCCGGCCGAGCGAGCCACCCACGAGCGCGAGGTGCTGCGGCTGACCGCTCCGTCGGCGCCGCTGCCCGACTTCAGCGGATTCCACCCCAGCTTTACCGATGGCCACGGGCTGCCCACCCCGGAGGGTGACGTGCGGCGGGCCTTCTACCTGTCCTACAACGACAGCTACTGCGAGTACCTGACGCCGGAAGAGGCCGAGCAGCGCGTGGAGAACGGCGACCAGGTCGTGTCCACCACCTACGTCACGCCCTACCCGCCCGGCTATCCCGTGCTCGTGCCCGGTCAGGTGTTCAGCCCGGAGATCCTGTCCTTCATGCGCAGCCTGGACACGCCCGAGATCCACGGATACCGGCCCGACCTCGGCTACCGCGTCTACCTGGACAAGGCCCTGGAGATCGCGGCCACCACCCGCCCGGCCCTCCGGCCCGACCAGGCCGTCCTGGCCGCTGCCTCGGAGGAGGCCACGCCGGAGGTCAGCCGGCCGACGGCGGCACGGCGGCAGTCATCGGCTTGAACAACCGGCCGCTGGCGCAGCCCGCGACCGTGCGCGCCGCGACGATGAGCCAGGCTGCTACCAGCAGCGCGAACAGGACGACCGAGGCGGCCCGCAGCACGTCCGCCTGGCTGCGGGCGGCCAAGGCGATGGTGCCGGTGACGCAGGTCCCGACGGGGAACGTGAAACTCCACCACGTTAGGGCAAAGGGCAGTCCTTGCCGGGCGGTCCGCACCATGATCGCAGCGGCCAGCACCAGCCACATCATCGCGAATCCCCAGGTCGGCACGCCGTACAGCAGAGCGAAGACGGCCGCACCCGCGGCGTAAGGTTCGGGCAGCACCCGCGTGGCCGCGGTGCCCAGGTTCCCGGCCGCGGTCACCGACTGGCCGAGCGGGCCGAGCACGATCCACAGCGTCGGCACCAAGACCGCGGCGCCGGGCTTGTGCGTCACCAGCCGCGCCCACACCTGGGTGATGATGATCACCGAGGCGAACAGGCTGATGCCGAACATGGCGTAGCAGGCGAGCAGCAGCGTCAGCCGGCCTTGCGCCGAGGCGACGTGCGGGATCAGCAGCGCGCCGGTGGCGGCCGAGACCATCGGGGGCACGACCGGCATCAGCCAGCCGCCGAACGCGTCGCCTGCGCCGATGACGTGACGCGTCATCATCAGGTACGGGATCCAGCAGGCGGTCACCAGCCCGAGGCCGGTCCCGGCGAGCCACAGCACCCAGTCGGCTCTGACCGCCGCCGCGGGCCCGATCAGGCCCCCGCCGAGGACCAGCGTGCCTGCCCCCACCGTCATCAGGGCCATGGCCGGCGCCCCCCAGAACTGCGCCATCACCGGATTAGCGGCGTGACCCCGGGCCCGTTCGGGATACCGGGTCCAGTGCACGCTCCAGGCCAGGATCAGGGCGATCAGCATGGTGGCGGCCAGCGCCCACACCACCGTCGCGAACACCCGCAGCCCGGGCAGGTGCAGCGGCAGGACGGCCGCGGCGTTGGCCACGATGCCGGTGCCCATAACGGCGGCAAACCAGTTCGGGCCGAGGTCACGGAACACGTCTCCCGGCCGTTCCAGTTCTTCGAGGAGGCCGAACGGCCTGTGGCGACCCGCCCGTCCCACACTGCCTGCCCCAGGGATACCGAGAGTCTGCGTCATGGTTCCAGGCTGGCCGCAGGCTGCGCGCGGCGGTAGGGGCGGATCGGCTATTGGGTCATAACCTTCAGTTATGCCTCTGCCATCGCGGGTATCTGATCTAACCGGGTTTGACCTGCTGCTCAGCGTGACGCGCACGGGGAGCATCGGGCGTGCGGCCGCCGAGCACGGCATCTCCCAGCCCGCCGCCAGCGCCCGGATGCGGCTGCTCGAGGCTCAGCTCGGCCTGGCCCTGATCGAGCGGTCACCGCGTGGTTCCCGGCTGACGCCGGCCGGTGCGCTGGTGGCCGGCTGGGCGCAGGCCGTCGTGGACGCCGCGGCGGCCCTGGACGCCGGCCTGGTCGCGCTGCGCCATGAGCGCGATTCCCGGCTGCGGATCGCGGCCAGCATGACCGTGGCGGACTACCTGCTCCCGGTCTGGCTGACCGCGCTGCGGGCCGTCGATCCCGGCGCGGTCGTGGCGCTGTCCGCCGTCAACTCCGCCGAGGTGGCCCAGGCCGTCCTCGCGGACGCCGCGGACATCGGCTTCATCGAGGGACCCGAGATCCCCGACGGCCTGCACGCCGAACCGGTCGGCCGGGACAGGCTCACCCTCGTCGTCGCCCCGGCTCACCCCTGGGCCCGGCGCCGCAGCGGCGTCCCGGCCGCCGAACTCGCGCGAACCCCGCTGGTGAGCCGGGAGGCGGGCTCGGGCACCCGGCGCTTCCTCGAGGAGGCGCTG
>JBAUAY010000927.1:0-2614 GCA_049676235.1 Streptosporangiaceae bacterium | reverse complement strand
GGTGACCGGCTGGGCCGCCTACCCGGCCGGCGTCGCCTGGGCGCTCGAGGCGGCCGGCCACCCGGTGCCTGGCGCCTGCATCGCGATCGACTCCGACCTGCCCGCGGGCGCCGGCCTGTCCTCCTCGGCCGCGCTCGAGTGCGCGGCCGCGCTGGCCCTGACCGAACTAGCACAGACCGAGCTAGCACAGACCGAACTGGCCCTGCCCCAGCCGGCCGGGCTGACCGTCTCGCGCCGCGAGCTGGTCGCGATCGCCCGGCGGGCCGAGAATGAGTTCGTCGGGGTGCCCTCGGGCATCATGGACCAGTCCGCCTCGCTGCTCAGCCAGGCCGGCCACGCGCTGCTGCTCGACTGCCGCTCGCTGGATACCTCGCAGGTGCCGTTCGCTCCCGCCGCGGCGGGAGCGAGCTTGCTGCTCATCAACACCCGGGCCAAGCACGACCTCAGCGACGGGGAGTACGGTCAGCGGCGGGCCGAGTGCGAAGAAGCGGCCCGCCGTCTGGGCATCCCTTCTCTTCGCTCCCTAACGACCCCGGCTGAAGTGGACCGGCTGGCCGATCCCGTTCTCCGGCGCCGCGCCCGCCATGTGGTCACCGACAACCAGCGGGTCCTCGACGTGGTCGCGCTGCTGACCACCCCTTCCGGCCAGCACGGCCCCGTGGATGTTTACCGCGATATCGGGCGGCTGCTGACCGAATCGCACGCCTCACTGCGCGACGACTTCGAGGTCTCCTGGCCGGAAGCCGACGCCACGGTGGAGGCGGCGCTGGCCGCGGGCGCGTTCGGCGCGCGGATGATGGGCGGCGGGTTCGGCGGCTCGGTCCTCGCGCTCATGCCCGCCGCCGGCGCGGGCCAGGTCCGCGACGCGGTCACCGAGGCGTTCGCGCGGCGCGCCTGGACCGCGCCCGAGTTCCTGGACGCGGTCCCATCGCAGAGTGCCAGGCGCCTGACATCATTGGTGTGACTACGACCTCGAGGGAGGACCAGGTGCCGGTGCGTGATGAGGCGTCGAAGCTCGCGGGCGAGATCGCCGAACTGCGGCATGCGATCCACCGCGAGCCCGAGATCGGCCTGGACCTGCCGAAGACGCAAGCCAAGGTGCTTGACGCCCTGGACGGGCTGCCGCTGGAGATCAGCACCGGCCGGGCGCTCAGTTCGGTGACCGCGGTGCTGCGCGGCGGTGCCGATTCCCGGGCCCATTCCCGGCCGCCTTCTGGGGTTTCTGGGTCCGGGCCGGTGGTGCTGCTGCGCGGCGACATGGACGCGCTGCCGGTCACCGAGGAGACCGGGCTGCCGTACGCGTCGGCGGTGCCAGGCGTGATGCACGCCTGCGGCCACGACCTGCACACGGCCATGCTGGCCGGCGCCGCGAAGCTGCTCTCGGCGCGGCGGGCCGACCTGCCCGGCACGGTCGTCTTCATGTTCTAGCCGGGCGAGGAAGGCTACGCCGGCGCCCGGCACATGATCAGCGAGGGCGTGCTCGACGCGGCCGGCCCGCGCCCGGTCGCGGCCTACGCCCTGCACGTGACCTCGAATAAGCTCCCGGGCGGGATGTTCTCCACCCGGCCGGGGCCGATGCTGGCCGCCGCCGACCAGATCAGGGTCACCGTGCACGGGCGCGGCGGGCACGCCTCCCAGCCACACCGGGCCGCGGACCCGATCCCGGCCGCCTGCGAGATGGTGCTCGCGCTGCAGACGATGGTGACCAGGAAGTTCGACGTGTTCGATCCCGTCGTCATCACGGTCGGCAGTTTCCACGCCGGCACCACCGACAACGTGATCCCCGACCGGGCCGCTTTCCTGGCCACCGCCCGCTCTTACAGCGCCGCGTCCCGGACCGCGCTGGCGGAGCTGGTGCCGCGGCTGATCAGGGATATCGCCGACGCGCACGGGCTGACCGCCGACGTCGAATACGCGACCGAGTACCCGGTCACCGTCAACGACGCGGCCGAGGCGGAGTTCGCCGTGCAGACGATCGCCGAGGTGTTCGGGGCCGGACGGGGCGAGCGGGCCGAGTTCCCCATCACCGGCGCCGAGGACTTCTCCTTCGTCCTGGACGAGGTACCCGGCGCGTTCGTCTTCCTCGGGGCGTGCCCGCCGGACCGCGACCCGGAGAGCGCGCCCACTAACCACTCCGCGCTGGCGCTCTTCGACGACGCAGTGCTGGCCGAGGGTACCGCCCTCTACGCCGAGCTAGCCCTGCGGCGCCTGGCCATGGGCTGACCGCCAGGTCAGAGCGAGGCCACGTCGGCTTGCTTGGTGCGGACGGCCTCGGCAGCGGTGCGCAGGCCGGCGAGTTCGGTCTCGGTCAGGTCGCGCTCGACCACCCGGCGGATGCCGGTCGCGCCGATCTCGGCCTCGACACCCAGGTAAACGCCGGAGATGCCGTACTGGCCGTCGACCCATGCGCAAACGGGCATGACCGCGCCCGAGTCCTCCGCCACCGCGCGGGTCATCCGGGCCGCGGCGGCCGACGGGGCGTAGTATGCCGAGCCGGTCTTCAGCAGCGCGACGATCTCGCCGCCGCCGTTCCTGGTCCGGTTGACCAGCGCCTCGATCTCATCGGCGGGCAGCAGGCTGGCCAGCGGCTGGCCGTTCACCGTGCAGGCCGAGG
>JBAUAY010000926.1:0-1816 GCA_049676235.1 Streptosporangiaceae bacterium | reverse complement strand
CACGATCACCTCGGGCACACTCATGGAGCGGAACCTCCGGCCAGCGCGCGGAGCGTCTCGGCGTACACCTCGTCCGGCTCGAGCCGGCGTAGCTCCTCGGCGATCAGGTCGTCGGTGTCGCGCCGGTGCAGCGCGACCCGGCGGTCCGGCCGGCCGGGCCAGCACAAGGTGGCCGTCCGGCCGTCGGGGCGGGAGATCGTGACCCTCCCGTCCGGCGTCTCGAAGCCGACCTCGGTGATCCCCGGACCCTCGGACTCACAGCGCTGCACCTCGATGCCCAGCCGTACTCCGAGCCAGGCGGCGATCAGGTCGGCGGTCGGGTTGGCCGGCTCGGCCAGCACCTCGCCGCTGATCAGCTCGGGATAGGGCTGATCCAGGGTCGCGGCGAGCAGGGAACGCCAGGGCGTCGACCGGGTCCAGCTCAGGTCGGTGTCGCCCGGATGGTAGGACTTGGCCAGGGTCAGCAGCATGTCCTTGGGCGCGTCGGACGCGGCGGCGTCGGTCACCCGGCGCTGGGCCACCGCCCCGAGCGGATCCCCGCCCGGTGAGGGCGGCGCATCCTCCGGCCACCAGGTCACCACCGGCACGTCCGGCGCGAGCAGCGGCGCGACCACCGAGTCCGCGTGCTGGCCGAGCGGGCCGTACATGCGCAGCAGGATGGTCTCGCCCGGGCCGGTCTCGCCCACCCGGATCTCGGCGTCGAGCCGGGATTCGGACTTCGGCCTGCGGGTGATGACGGCGAGGATCCGGCTCGGATGCTCCCGGCCCGCGTGGCTGGCCGCGCGGACGGCGTCGTACTGATCGGCCTCGTCGGTGACGATGATCAGCGTCAGCACCATGCCCGAGGCCGGGCCGCCCATGCGGCGCCGGGCCTGGGTGAGCGCCTCGTGGATGGCGCCCGTGGTGGTGTCGGTCAGGTCGATGGTCATCGCGGCTTCCCTCCTACAGGCGCCCGCCTGGACGTTCGCGCCCTACGGGCACTCACAGGCGCCGCCATGCGCGCCCGCCCCGGGCCATCATCGCCTCGGCCGACGCCGGGCCCGCCGAACCCGCCGGATACTGCTCCGGCTTGGTGTAAGAGGCCCAGAAATCCTCCACCGGGTCCAGGATCCGCCAGCCCAGCTCGACTTCCTGCTGCCTGGGGAACAGCGGCGGGTCACCGATCAGGACGTCGAGCAGCAGCCGCTCGTAGGCCTCGGGGCTGGATTCGGTGAACGACTCGCCGTAGGCGAAGTCCATGTTCACGTCCCGGACCTCCATGGCCGTGCCCGGCACCTTCGAGCCGAACCTGACCGTGATCCCCTCGTCCGGCTGGATCCTGATCACCAGCGCGTTCTGCCCGAGTTCCTCGGTGTCTGTGGCCGAGAAGGGCAGGTGCGGTGCGCGGTGGAAGATGAGCGCGATCTCCGTCATGCGGCGCGGCAGCCGCTTACCCGCGCGCAGGTAGAACGGCACTCCGGCCCAGCGTCTGGTATCGACGCCGAGCTCCAGTGCCGCGTACGTCTCGGTGCGGGAATCCGGCGGGATGCCGTCCTCCTCCAGGAAGCCGTGCACCTGGCGGCCACCCTGCCACCCCGCCGCGTACTGCCCGCGCGAGGTGCCCGAGGCCAGGTCAGCTGGCAGCCGGACCGCGGAAAGCACCTTCTCCTTCTCCATCCGCAGCGAGTCGGCGTCGAACGCGACCGGCTCCTCCATCGCGGTCAGCGCCAGGAGCTGCAGCAGGTGGTTCTGGATCACGTCGCGGGCGGCTCCGATGCCGTCGTAGTACCCGGCCCGGCCGCCGATCCCGATGTCCTCGGCCATGGTGATCTGGATG
>JBAUAY010000925.1:0-3444 GCA_049676235.1 Streptosporangiaceae bacterium | reverse complement strand
TCAGCCCCTGGTCGCCGGTCTGGGTGGTGGCAGCGATGGCCACCTCGCCGATCCGGTCAGGCGGCAGCGCGGGATTGCGCCGCAGCAGCTCGCGGATGACGCTGACGACCATGTCGTCGGCCCTGGTCTCGGCGTACAGGCCGTTCGGCCCGGCCTTCCCGAACGGGGTTCGGACGCCGTCGACGAAGACGACATCGCGTGCGGTGCGGGGCACGTTCGGCCTCCCTGCGCGTGAGGAACGTTGCTCCGCTTATATTACTTGCCAGTAACAAATGCCGTTACCCGGGGCAGCGGCCGAGGTAGCCGACGAGGCGGTCCCCCGGGCTGGCCTGGACCGGCACATCGACCGGGACGGCGAACAGGCCTTCCCGGCCGACGACCAGCAGTGGGCCCAGCCGGAGCATCCGAGTGGCGAGCACGGCCGGGATGGGCTGGACCCCGCCGTGGCCAGGCCCCCCGCAGCTAGCACGGGCCCGGGCCGCCGATACATCCCAGCCGTGCACCGCGATTTCCAATGCCCCCGTGCAGGCCACCAAGCCAGCCGGCACCGGCAGGCCGCCCACGGCCACGAAACACCCGGGGCCGTCGTAGCCGTAGACCGTGCACAAAAGCTCGGCCGCCCGGTCTCTCAGGGTTTCGACCGGCTCACCGGCGATATGATCCGGCGGGCGCTCCAGGTCCAGGTGCCCGGTGCGGATGGCGGTCTCCAGGTCCGCCATCGAGTCGCTCAGGTGACCGAGCAGCATGCCCAGGTCCCAGTCCGCGCACGGCGTGGGCAGCGCCATCTCCCCCGGCCGGACCTGGGTGCACACGCCGAGCATGTAGCTGATCGCGCCGGCCAGCAGCCCGGTCACGCCCGATGGCGGGTCTGTCACGCCTATATAGACCGGATCCGGCAGCATTTCTCACCGGTGCTGGCCATGACGATTCCAGTCCCTGTGAGGCTCAGCGGTCCTTGCGGAGGAAGGCACGCAGCTTGTCCAGCGGCCAGGTATTGATCACGTCGTCCGGAGTGAGCCAGCCACGCTGCGCGGTGCCGACCCCGTACGGCATGTTGCCCAGGTCGGAGACGGAGTGCGCGTCGCTGTCGATGGCGAACTTGACCCCGGCGTCGCGGGCCGCGCGGATGTGATCCGACGGCAGGTCGAGCCGCTGCGGCGAGGCGTTGATCTCCAGCGCGGTACCGGTGCGCGCGCAGGCCCGGAACAGCTCGCCGAAATCCACGTCCACCGGCGGGCGCTTGCCGATCCGCCGGGCGGTCGGGTGGCCGATGATGTTGACGTACGGGTTCTCGCAGGCGGCGATGAACCGCCTGGTCATCTCGGCCCGCGGCTGCTCGAAATGCGAATGCACCGAGGCCACGCACAGGTCGAACCCGGCCAGGCCCTGCCCTCCCAATCCGGCCGCATCCCAGTCGACTGAGCCGTCCGGGCCGATGTTCAGCTCGGTGCCGTGCAGCAGTTCAAGGCTCGCGTCCAGGGCCCGCACCTGCGCCCGCTGGGCCAGCATCTTCTCGTCGGTCATCCGCTGCATGATCAGCTTCGGCGCATGGTCGGTGATGGCGTAGTACTCGTATCCCCTGCGCTCCGCCGCCGCCACCATGACCTCCAGGCTGGCCACCCCGTCGGTGAGGTCGGTGTGCGTGTGCAGGTCCCCTTTAAGATCATTTTCCCGAACGAGAAGGGGTATCTGCCCCTGCGCCGCCGCTTCGATCTCCCCGCGGTCCTCTCGCATGGCCGGGGGCACCCAGGCCAGGCCGAGCCGCGCGTAGACCTCCTCCTCGGTCCGCGACACGATCAGCGTCCCACCCACCTCCCCTCCCCCCTTCCCTACGTCGAACAGGCCATACTCGGAAAGCCTGAGCTTCTTGCGCACCGCGATCTGGCGGACCGCCACGTTGTGCGCGGTCGAGCCGGTGAAGTACTGCAGCGCCGCCCCCCAGGCGTCGAGTGGCACCACCCGCAGGTCGACCTGGAGCCCGCGGTCGGTCCTGATGGACGTCTTGGCCGGGCCGCCGACGATCACGGCGGCCACCTCGGGCCGGGCGGCGAACGCCGCCATCAGCGGCCCGGAGTCCTGCGCCGCGGCCAGGATGTCGACGTCCCCGATCGTCTCCCGCATCCGGCGCAGCGAGCCCGCGTAGGCGCAGCGCTGGCAGCCGGAGACGGCGGACAGCGCCGCCACCATCGTGGTCGCGGTATGCAGCGCGACGTCAAGCAGCACCCGCTCGCGGCCCTGCCGGTACACCTCGATGCCGCTGGCGATGCGCTCCCCGCTCTTGGCCCCGAACCCGGCCAGGCCGTCCAGCCGGCCCGCCTTGATCGCCGCCGCCAGGTCGTCGACCGAGGCGACACCGAGGTCGTGGCTGAGCTGCAGGGCGCGTTTCGGTCCGAGGCCGGGCACCCGGGTCAGCTCGAGGACGCCGGGCGGTATCTTCGTTCGCAACTCCTCGAGCGCCCTGATGCTCCCGGTGTCGCGGTATTCGGCGATCTTGGCCGCGATCGAGGCGCCGACGCCGGGAATCGCGCGGAGCGCCTTAACGTCGAGCTGGCTGATGTCGTCGGCCCAGCCGCGGACCGAACGGGCCGCCTTCTCATAATTCCTGGCCCGGAACACGTCGCCCCCGGTGATCTGGGTCAGCTCGGCGTATTCCCGCAGCAGCCCCGCGATTTCCTCGTTGGCCCAGGCCATCGCTTTACGCGTGGCAGGTCAGGGGCTGGCCGCCGTTGTAGGCCACCATGTCGCCGAGGGCCGTGGCGAGGTCCGCCGGGGTCCCGCGTTCGGCCCCGTCCAGCTCGAGGTATGCGCGGTGCAGGTTTCCCACCAGCCGTTCGGCATCTAGAAGGTCTTTGAACTCCCCCAGGTCGGTGGCGCGGGCGGCCTCCAGCGACGGCAGGCCCGCCGCCTTCGCCTGCCGCGCGACATCCTGCACAAAGCGCAGGTAGGCGAGCATGTCGTCGATGACCTCGGGACCGCAGACCGGGCCGTGCCCCGGGACGAGGGTCCGGGCGCCGAGCGGGCGCAACACGGTCTCGAGCACCTCGATCCAGCCGCTGATCGAGCCCATCAGCGCAAACGGGGTGCCGCCGTTAAACAGCAGGTCGCCGGTGAACACGACCGAACGGTCCGGGATGTGCACGATCGAGTCGTTCGTGGTGTGCGCCGGGGTGCCCACGTAGCGGACCTCGCAGCGCAGGTCGCCGGACCACAAGGTGACGCCGTCGGTGTAGGTCAGGAACGGCGGGGCCGGCTCGAGATGACCCCAGTCCACCTCGGTCCAGATACCGGGCGGCGGCGGCATCGGGGTGTTCAGCACGGCTTCGCGGCATCGCTCGTGGCCGATGATGGTGGCGCCGCTCATCAGGTAGTTGCCGTGCGTGTGATCGCCGTGGTGATGGGTGTTGACCAGCGTGCGGACCGGCCGGGTGGTGACGGTTCTTATGG
>JBAUAY010000924.1:0-7575 GCA_049676235.1 Streptosporangiaceae bacterium | reverse complement strand
AACCATCACCAGACATCAGCAACCTGCTGCGCGAGATCGACCGCGACCCGACCGCGATCTTCTGGGGATAGGGCCGCCAGACTGAAGCATTCGGATAGTTGTGATACCTGAGTCCACCAGAGCGGGCCCGCCAGAACCTGGACCGCCACCCGAACTACATCCTCGCCGCCTACATGGCCTCCGGAACCTGACTCTGCGTCCTGCGGACCGGGCACCCCCGGAGACGACGCCCTGCATTGCGTGAAAGTAGTGCATTGCTTTGCCGGATGCTTTTACACCGCCCTGAATGGCCATTTGCGATCCCGCAGACTCCGGACGCGCTTTACCGACTTCACGCACAGCGTTGATATTGCAAACCTGGACGAACCAAATCGCCGATTCGGATTTGACGGCTAGAGCCAGATGGTTCAAGTGCATTGAGCACAGATTATCGAGTTATGAGCGGGACACGGTTATCCACGCCCTGTACCGCCCTAACTCGGTACCTCGCCTACTAAATGTTCTTGTTCTAGCAAGTCAAAGTCGCATCAAGAATGGCGTCGCGGGGAGTGGTATTGAATCCGGCCTGAGACGGGCCTTGGTCGGTGCGGCGAGCTGGCCGAGGTTGCGTTCGGCCAGGTTGGCCAGGGGTCGTTCAGGTATGACCAGACCGACTCGACCGGCAGGAGGTCACTCACCTCGCAGAGCCGGGCCGGGTCAGTACTCGTTCTTGATGTTGAAGTAGGAACCGCGAATGGTTCCGGCTAGCTTCGACTTCTGCCTGGCGAACTTGAACTGTGAGGCGAGCTCCGCGGGGACCTCCATCCCTTCAGAGAGCTTGAACCCGACCGCCCGCTTCTCGGGACCGTCGACGGTGTACATCACGTTGATCGACAGACCGCTCTCATAAAAGACGTAGGCCATCCGGATGTTCTCGACCTGGAAGGCCGAAGCCTCGAGAGGGCGAGACGAGATGACGATGTCGCGTTCTTCCTTGAGGATCCGGTGCACCCAGTCGATGGTCGTCTTGGCGTTGCTCGCAGGCTCCACTGCGAAGACGTGGTCGTACTTGTTCTTGAAGTAGCGAGCCTCGTTCGCTCGCAGACCAGCGAGCGCGGCCGCGACCGGCGACGACTCCAGACCGACAGTCGAGACGGTGTTGAAATCCACGATGTACGGCAAGATGCCCCCCGAACGCGCCAAGGTAAGTCCGTTCTACGCCAGGGCCGAGGCTACCTCAGCCGTGAAGCCTGCGCGCGGAGCGTGACCTCGGCACCACCAGACCTCGTGGACCACGCGCTCGCGGTCTGCTAACCCTGGCACTGAAGATCTTAAGGTGAGCGAAGCTGCCAGCGCCCGCTGATAGCTTCCTCTCAGAACCGGATGGCCAGTTCTAGACAAGCAGCGTCTCGGCCACATACCAAGCGGATACCCGGGCGGGAGAGCGCCGGCCGTCACGGAGTGTGGCCACCCCTCCTGAGCGGCCCGCACATAGATCGCCGTCAGGCGCGCCGACTTCGGTTCTTAGCCGACCGCCCGTGCCGCGCGCGAACGGATTATCTGTGAGCCACCCGCTCGCCGGGATTGACCGAGACGCCCACTCTGCGATCCGCGCATCTGCTTGGTTAGCCAAGCGCGTACTGCTGTTCTAGACGCTCCGCGTGACCTCGTCCTCCAGGGCGCGGACCATGGCCCGCGCGGCGGGGCTGGCGTCGTGGGTTGTGACCGCACAGACCTGGCGGCGCAGTCCGTCGCCCTGGTCGTGGACGGGGATCCAGCGGACGCCGCGCGGCACGGCTGGGGCGGCGATGCCCGGGACCAGGGCGATGCCGAGTCCGGCGCTGACGAGTCCCAGGCGTGTTGGCCAGTCACGGGCGGCGAACGACACCGCAGGCTCCGCGATGCCTGGCCAGGCGCCGAACTCGGGCGAGTCCCCGTGGCTGGCCCCGACCACCCAGGCCTGGCCGGCCAGCTCCTCCGGCTCGATCCAGTCGCGAACGGCGAAGGGGTGCGAGTCCGCCACCGCGACCCCTGCGCGTTGGCTGGTGCGCAGCTCGGAGACGTGCAACCCGTCCAGGTCGTACGCCGGCAAGCCCTCGCCCCTGGCAAGGATGGCGACCTCGAGCCGCCCTCGTCGCAAGGCCCGCAGCTGCACGGGCGTCGGGGCCTCCATGAGCTGAACCTGGAGACCGGGGTGGTCCGTGAGCAGCCGTGCGACGGCGCGTGGCAGCAGCGCTGCCGTTGCCGTAGGGAACCCCCCGACGACCAGCCGGCCGACGAGCCGATCACGCAGCCCGGCCAGCTCCTGGGTCGCGGCCGCGACGCCGTCGAGCACCCGGCCGGCGTGCCGCACCAGGACCTCCCCGGCCGCAGTCAGCCGCACTCCGCGGGCGTGTCGCTCGAACAGCGCCGCACCTGCGGCCTTCTCGGTGACCGCCACCTGCCGCGACACCGCCGACTGGGTGTACTCCAGCCGCTCAGCCGCCGCACTGAAGGAACCGGTGCGCGCCACCTCCAGCACCACACGCAGACCAGCCAGGGTCAGCTCGGACATCCCCCGAGCCTACGCCGAGGTATGCCTGAAGCGCATTGCTGACATCAGTAACTCTCGCTTGTGCGATACCTCCGAGCGGATCAAGCTGGTGAAAAGCACGAACCGTAAACCAACGATGGAGGTGGAGCGTCATGTCCCGCTCTTACATGCGCGATGAACTGGTGGAACGTCTCGTTCGAGCTGGAGAGCTCGAGGTGTCTGGCGAGGACCAGGACGAGGTCGACAAGCTTTTCGACACCGAGAACTTCGCCTTCCACGGTCCCGACGGGTTCGACGTGGACTACGCAGGACTGACCGAGTTTTTCCGATCCCTCAGGGCGGCCTTCGACGATCGCACCATCCGACGAGGAATCATCGTCGCCGAGGGCGAGTACATCGCGTGTCAAACCTGGATCGAAGGAACGTTCGTACACCCGTTCACGCAGTCACCCGCCGGGCGGCTCGAACCCACCGGTGCCCATATCGTAATGGATCTCATTAGCATTTTCCGCTTCGACGACGAGGGGCGGCTCGTCGAGGAGTACGTCAGAACCGACTACCGCAGCTTTCTTCGCCAGCTAGGAGCCGAGGGTGCCTGACCCAGGCTGGATCGACGAGAGTGCACAGCCGCACGCCAACTCGGAAACGGCCGCACGTCTATGCCGCGATAAGGCACGTCGGGACGACCACTACCGCGCACCATCCGAAGGTTCGGCTCCGAAGAGCCCGGATTCCGGCTTCGGCGCCAGGCACTCGGTCGTGGGCGCTCGTGGCGCCAGTGTGCCTGCGCATCCGCCCCTGACGCTGATCGCAGAGCGTGGCTGACCAGCCCGTCACAGCACGCCGATCCGCCGCTGTGGGCTGCTGAGTCGTGTGGATTTCGGTGGCGCGGACCGGCGCGTACCTGGATAATCGGCGCACCGTGGCGTGCAGTGATCAAGCTGGTTTGCGAGGGAACGATGACCGTTTCTCGGCTGCGTGACATTCCCGGGATCGGGGTGGACAAGGTCGGCGATGCCGCCGACGCCGCGGCTGATCCGCAGTTCTTGCGGCTGGAGAACCTGGACACCGACCTGCGGCCCCCGCAGGTGGCACTGGAGGCCACGCACGCCGCCAT
The DNA here is from genome assembly GCA_049676235.1 of Streptosporangiaceae bacterium. GTDB lineage: Bacteria > Actinomycetota > Actinomycetes > Streptosporangiales > Streptosporangiaceae > Palsa-504. Next base: position 3,946 of record JBAUAY010000924.1, on the reverse strand, counting down.
CGATCGCGATGACGCGAACAGTTACCTGCCGTTTCAGGGTCATCTGGCGCTGCGTGAGGCCGCCTGCGCGCACGTGGCCGCTATCACCGGTCGCAGCCATGACCCCGGTACCCAGTGCGTCAGCGTCGCCGGGGGACTGAACGGGATCCTGAACGTGCTGCTGGCCACGGTGGAACCCGGCCAGGAGGTGGTGATCTGCGACCCGGTCTACGCCGGGCTGGTCAACCGGATCCGCCTCGTGGGCGGTGTGCCCCGGTTCGTGTCCTGCACCCCCGGCCCGGGCGGATGGGCCACCGACCCGGGCGAGCTCGCGGCGGCCATCGGGCCGCGCACCGCCGCGGTGCTGCTGATGAGTCCGGTCATGCCCACCGGCGCGGTCTTGGGCGGCGAGCATTTCGATGCGATCGCCGACCCGGTCAGCCGGCACCGCGCCTGGGTCATCTGGGACGCGGCGATGGAACGGATCCGCTTCGACGGCCAGCCGCCGGTCCATCCTGGTGCCCACCCCGGCCTGGCTGACCGGACGATCACCGTCGGGTCGGCGTCCAAGGAACTGCGGATGATCGGCTGGCGGGTCGGCTGGGTGGCCGGCCCGGAAGAAATCATGGCCGACATCGGCCTGGTCGGCCTCACCAACGTGGTCTGCCAGGTCGGCATCGCCCAGCAAGCCGTCGCCGCCGTCCTGAACCACCCTGAATCTGGCGCCGATGTCGCAGCAGCCACCAGGGTCTGGCAGCAGCGCAGCACACTGGTCCTGGACCAGCTCGCCGGGTATCCGTGCGTCCGCCCGCACGGCGGCTGGTCGCTGCTCATCGACATCCGCAGCATGGGCCTCGCTCCCGGGGAAGCATCCCGGCGGCTGTTCACCCGCGCCCAGGTCGCCGCCACCCCGATGGATGGCTGGGGACCCAGCGGCCGCCGGTACCTGCGCCTGGTCTTCGCCAACGAACCCGCCGAACGGCTCACCGACCTGCGCGCCCGCTTCGACACCGCATTGAGCTGACCACCCCGCAGCACCAGGGCAATCCCCATGCTGCCGGACCCTGTCACGCTCAGCTACAGCTCATATGCCCAAGACGCGCGCAAAGCCGCTGCCATGCGCAAGCCGGTGTAGGTTCTGTCGAGTGGATGGGACTGCCTTTTTCTCCGTTCTTGGCCGACTCGCTGAAGCCGATCCGGACCGGCCGGCGCTGACGTGCGGAGAGGTGACGTTGACCCGGGCCGAGTTCGCGGAGCGGGTCGGGCGCCTGGCTGCGCTGTTCGCGGACCGCGGGGTGGCGGAGGGCTCGACGGTCACCATCGGGCTGCCCAACTCGACCGGGCTGGTAGAGAGCATGTTCGCGGCGTGGGCCCTCGGCGCCGTGCCGCAGCCGATCTCCGACCGGCTGCCGCCGTCCGAACGGTCGGCCATCGTGGACCTGGCCGACCCGTCGCTGGTGGTCGGGGTGCCGCAGTCCGAGGCGGGAGCACGGTCGGCCCTGGAATCGGTGCCCGGGCAGCTTTCCGCTGGCTCGTTCACGCCCGGCGTGTCACCGGTGTGGAAGCTTCTCGCGAGCGGCGGGAGCACCGGCCGGCCGAAGCTGATCGCGACCACCGCACCGGCCCTGTTCGAGAACGTGAGCGGGCTCGGTGGCCTGACGCGCATGCGTCCCGGCGGGTGCGTCCTGGTGACCGGGCCGATCTCCCACAACGCGCCGTTTGTGGTGACCACGGCCGGGATGCTGCTCGGTAACCACGTCGTGGTCATGCCCCGGTTCGATCCGGCCGAGACGTTGGGCCTGGTCGAGAAGCACCGGGTGAACTGGCTGTTCCTGGTGCCGACCATGATGCTTCGCATCTGGCGCCTGCCCGAAGCAGTCCGTCTGGCGGCCGATGTGTCTTCCCTGGAGGTGGCCTTCCACATGGCCGCGCCGTGCCCGCCGTGGCTCAAGCAGGCGTGGATCGACTGGCTCGGTCCGGAGAAGGTGCTCGAGCTGTACGGCGGCACCGAGCTGCAGGCCATGACGGTGATCACCGGCACCGAATGGCTCGCCCACCGGGGGTCGGCCGGCCGGCCGGTCATCGGCGAGATGCAGATACGCGACCCCGACGGCCGCCCCGTTCCTGCCGGTGAAGAGGGGGAGATCTGGATGCGCCGAGGCGCGGGCGTCCCGTCCCCGTACCGGTACATCGGCGCCACTGCCCGCCGCGCCGCGGACGGCTGGGAGTCACTGGGCGACATCGGCCGAATCGACGCCGACGGGTACGTGTACATCACCGACCGGTTCGCGGACATGATCCTGGTCGGCGGAGCCAACGTGTACCCGGCCGAGATCGAGGCTGCGCTGGACGAGCACCCGGCCGTGCGGTCCTGCTGCGTGATCGGCCTGCCCGATGAAGACCTGGGCAACATTCCCTACGCCATCGTCGAGCTGTCCGAGCCGGTCCCCGACCAGGACCTGATGGCGCACCTGCGTCAGCGGCTGGCCCCGTACAAACTGCCCCGCATGATCGAACGATCCACCGCCCCGCTGCGCGATGACGCCGGCAAAGTCCGCCGCTCTGCGCTTCGGGCTGACCGGATCGCCCGGCTCGCGGCCACCCAGCGAACCGCCTAGCCGCCGACGCCAGAGCACCCTGCCGCGGCCGGCTGTCATGATCACACCCGCCGCTCAGAATAATCTTTCCGGGCAGGCGCCTGGTTGGTTCGGGGGTTACTGGCCGACGCGGCCGTCGATCCGCTCCCGGAGCAGATCGGCGTGACCGAGGTGGCGGGCGTACTCCTCGACCATGTGGAGTATCACCTCGCGCAGCGCGATGGTCGTGCCGTCGTGCAGAGGGCTGCGGACCGCGAGGTCGGGCGAGCCGGCGACGAACTGCTCCGCGAAGGCGATCTCCTCGTGCCAGGCGCGCCAGGCGTCGGCCACCACCGCCGGATCTGCCACCGCGCCCGCCCAGTCGGCGTCCTCGACGTCGTCGGACCAGTAGAGCGGCGGCGCGCCGGCCTGAGCCATCACCCGCCGGAACCAGTTGCGCTCCACGTCGGCCATGTGGCGGATCAAGCCGAGCAGGGACATGGTGGAGGGCGGCACCGAGCGCCGGGCCAGCTGCTCCGCATCCAGGCCGGCGCACTTCAGTTCCAGCGCCAGCCGGTAGGCGCGCAGGTAATCCAATAGCGTCGCCCGCTCACCTTCCACCTCCGCGCCTGCCGCGAACCTCGGATCCTGCGCCGGGTCCATCCACACGTTGGACTTCGGGCCAGCCGCGTTCCAGCGTTCGGGTACCGCGTCCCCGGTGCTCTGCTCTGTCACGGCAACCAGCCTGCCATCTTGCGCCCGGGCCGGCCAGCCGTATGACCTCTGCCGCAGACCGAGCGGTGAACCCGAGCTCCAAGTGATGCAGCTCCAGCTGACGGCAGGCGCAGCGCGGCGTATACCCGCGCGCGGGATGCGGCTGGCGGGCCCCGTTCGGTGATGTCCAGCTGCACCAGATCGCCGGGGCGGAGTTGATTGCCGAGAAGTGGGCGATCAAGCGGGACGACATGGAAGAGCTCGCACTCGCCAGTCACGAGCGCGCCATCGCCGCATGGGATAACGGCTGGTTCGACGACAAGGTGACTCCGTACGGCGACGTTGTTCCGGCGAATTCCCGGGCTGCGGCTGACCGTCACGCTGTACGAGCTCGCGGTCAAGGACGTCGGGTTCGTCTACGGGCTGTACGAACTGCCCGTCACCTGGTAGCCCTCCGGCCGGGCCCATCATGGCGCGCCGGATTACCGGCCATGCACATCCCTGCAACACCAGATTGCAGTAATACAGTAAATACGGCAGTGCTGTATGTTTGGGTGCCCGGGCGGGATCGGGCCGGGGGTGGGTGCCGTGCGGCGGGGGGTCCTTGCGATAATGCGGGGATGACAGGGCTGAGCCTGGCCCTGGCCAACTTGAAGCCGGGCACGGGCAAGACCACC
>JBAUAY010000923.1:0-2558 GCA_049676235.1 Streptosporangiaceae bacterium | reverse complement strand
TCCATGCGAGGCTCGCTCAAACAGCTGCACGAGCGGCTCGGCGTCACGACCGTCTACGTGACGCACGACCAGATCGAGGCCATGACGCTCGGCAACCGCGTCTGCGTCCTGCGGGACGGGCAGCTGCAGCAGGTGGACACGCCGCAGTATCTCTTCGAGGCGCCAGTGAACCTGTTCGTGGCCGGCTTCATCGGCTCGCCCGCGATGAACTTCGTCACCGCGGAACTGGTCCGTGACGACGGCCTGGCGGTCACATTCGCCGGTTACAAGCTCGCGGTGCCGCCCGCCGTGATGGAAGCCAAGCGCGGGCTGTCGGACTTCATCGGCAAGAAGGTCATCCTCGGCATCCGGCCCTCTGACTTCGAGGATGCCGGCCTGGGCGACAGCCAGTGGGGAACCATGCGGGTCACCACCGGCATCACCGAGGAGCTCGGCACCGAGATCCACGTGATCTTCACGATCGACGCGCCACCGGTCGAGCACGCGAGCCTCACCAAGGCGGCCGACACCGACGATGACGCAGAGGAGGCGGCGTCCGCGCTGGTCGGCGGCAAGTCGCTGTGGATGGCCCGCGTTTCGGCACGCAGCCAGGCCAAGCCCGGGCAGCCGATTGAGCTCGGCGTCGACACGCGCAACCTCCAGTTCTTCGACCCGGCCAGCGGCCTGTCGATCGGTCACCCGAAGGCCTCGGCCAGCCTGGCGGAGTCAGCGATCTGAGAACCGCGGCGAGCGGCCTAGGGCGCCGACCCCGGCGACCTAGGCCGCAGCAGCCGTCAGCCCGTGGGAAACTATAGGGATGCAGCGGAATCCGGAAGATCTCTACGAGCTCGGTCCGGCCGCGCCCGACATCGCAGGCGCACCGATGTTGCACTACCTGGAGGGCTTCATCGATGCGGGGACTGCGGGCCGCCTGCTCGCCGAGCACCTGCTGCGCGCCTTCCCGCACGAGACGGTGGCGCGGTTCGATGCCGACAGGCTGATCGACTACCGGTCGCGGCGCCCGCTGATGACCTACGACAACAGCCGCTGGGAGAGCTACGATCCTCCCGAGCTGGCCCTGCACCTGCTGCACGACCAGGGCGAGCGTCCGTTCCTGCTGCTGACGGGGCCGGAGCCCGATCACGAGTGGGACCTGTTCACCAGGGCCGTGCTGACCATCGCGGCCCAGCTTGACACCGGTCCCGCGATCAGCTTCCTCGGCATCCCGGCCGGGATGCCGCACACCCGGCCGCTCGGGGTGATCGCGCACGCCACCCGCGAGGAACTGCTGGTCGGCCACCAGCGGCTGGCCAGCCGGATCCAGGTGCCGGGCAGCGCGCCCGCCCTGCTCGAGCTGCGCCTCGGCGAGGCGGGCCGGGATGCGCTCGGCTTCGCCGTGCAGGTGCCGCACTACCTGGCCCAGGCCGTCTATCCCCCGGCTGCGCTGGCCCTGCTCGGCTCGGTGACCACCTCCACCGGACTCGACCTGCCCGACGCCGAGCTCCGCGAGGCCGCGGACCGCACCAACGAGGCGATCGAGCGGCAGGTCGAAGAGTCAGCGGAGGTCACGGAGCTGGTCCGCGCGCTGGAGCAGCAGTACGACGACACTGTGGCCGAGAGCCAGCAAACCGGGTCAGACGCCGCCGTCGGCCTGCTGGCCGATGGCGAGGCCATGCCTACCGCCGACGAGCTGGCCGCCCAGTTCGAGCGCTTCCTGGCCGAGAACCAGGACCGCACCGACCCGCCGGGCGGATCCCCGGAGCGCTAGCGCCGCTAGCCGACGACCACTAGCTCGCGCGGCGTGTGGTTCAGCCGCTCGCTGCCGTCTTCGGTGCAGACCACGATGTCCTCGATCCGCGCGCCGTGCGGCCCTGGGTAGATCCCGGGCTCCACCGAGAACGCCATGCCCGGCTCGAGCGGCTCGCTGTTGCCGGCCACGATGTACGGGTCCTCGTGCGCCTCGAGCCCGATGCCGTGGCCGGTCCGGTGAAAGAACGCCTCCCCGAAGCCGGCCCTGGTGATCGGCTCACGCGCGGCTGCGTCGACCGACTCCGCCGTCACGCCGGGCCGCACCGCGGCGCAGGCCGCCTCCTGGGCGTCGTACAGGACCTTGTAGTAGGCGGTGAACTCGGCCGGCGGCTCACCAAGAGCGTAGGTGCGGGTGCTGTCCGAGCAGTACCCGGACGGCATCGTGCCGCCGATGTCGACCACGACGACGTCCCCGGCGGCCAGCACGCGGTCCGAGACCTCGTGGTGCGGGCTGGCGGCGTTCGGGCCGGATCCGACGATCACGAAGTCCACGGTGGCGTGGCCCTCGGCGAGGATCGCTTCGGCGATCACCGAACCCACGGCCCGTTCGGTCAGCCCGGGCCGCAGCCAGCCGGGGACGCGCGCGTGCACGCGGTCGATGGCGGCGCCGGCCTCCCGGAGGGCCGCGACCTCGGCCGGGGTCTTCCTGATCCGCAACGTCCGCAGCGCGGCGCCGGCCAGCGCCAGGTGCGCACCGGGCAGCGTGTCGTGGAACTTCAGCACGGACAAGGCCCACATCCGGTCGGAAAGCCCGACCGCCGAGACGTTCC
>JBAUAY010000922.1:0-4279 GCA_049676235.1 Streptosporangiaceae bacterium | reverse complement strand
CTCCGGTGTACCTGGCCGCGCTCGGCCCGCAGATGCTCAGGCTCGCAGGCGAAGCCGCCGACGGCGCGCTGCTCAACTGGGCGACGCCCGAGCACATCGCCGTCAGCCGGGCGCGGATCGCCGAGGGCATCGCCCGGGCCGGCCGCGACCCCGGTGCCGTCCCGGTCACGATGTATATCCGCGTCTGCATCGACGACGACGTGACCGCGGCGCGGCAGGCCCTCGGCAGTCAGGTCCTCGGCTATGCCCTGGTCCAGCCCGGCGTCCCCCAGGACGCCGGCTACCGGGGGCTGTTCGCCCGGATGGGGTTCGATGAGGTGCTGCGCGAACTGGAAGCCCGGCGAGACCGCGGTGCGCCCCTGTCCGAGCTCACCGGCGCCGTCCCGGAACAGATGCTGCAGGCGGTGGGCTACTACGGCCCGGCCGCCGCGGCCCCGGCGGCCTTCACCCGGCTCAGCGCCGGGCTCGACGAGGCCATCGTCCGGGTCATCACGGCCCGCCCCGGGCTGGAACCCGTCATCGCGGCCATGGCCGCCCTGAGGCCGACCCTCATCCGGGCCGCCGGCGGCGGTCGCGCCTAACCGCGACACCAGACCCCTAACTCACCCGCGAGCCAGGCGACCAGATAGAAGACGCCGAACGGGTCGTCTTTATAGTGGATCTCCGTACTGAGAGCCCGGCCGGGCATCGCCCCGGCGAGAACTTGCCAGGCCGGCCGGCCGGCCACGAGCAGTTCGCCCGCCAGCCCGGCGTCCATCACCCGCAGCGGCCCGAGGTCGCCGCCGCGCACCGCTCCCTCTAGCACCGCGTCGAAGTCTGCCGCTCGCGGGTCCAGGTGGCCGGGGGCACGCAGACTACGGCACGCGCTCCCGTCGGTCATGATCAGCAACCCGACCCGGTCGCTGAGGGTGCGCAGGCCCGCGCCCATCCGCACGCAGGCCGCGGCCGGTTCGCCGGAGTGCACCGACTGCAGCAGCCGCGGCCCGGTGTACCCGCTCTCGTCGAGCAGGCGGGCGCCGAGCCCGAGCGGAAGCGGCAGTGGCGACCCTTTTGGCTCACTGCGGGTACCGAGCGCCGGGCCGAACGCAGCGAGGTTAAGGCGCCCGTCGGCCGGCCAGACGGCCGTCCGGCGCCCCGGCCCGACGACGGCTATCACCTCAGGGCCGGACCGGACCAGCCGTTCGGCGGCCACCGCGCAGGCCTGCCGAAGCTCGGGGATGACCGGATCCAGGCCGGTCAATTCCCGGGCCAGCAGCGGGGCCGGGGGACAGATCGCCACGCCCGTGATCACCGGCGGCCGCCCCGGTTAGGCAAGTCCGCGCACCGCCCGAGCAGGCGGCCGGTCACCGCGGATGGCCGAGACCATGTCCAGGACCTGCCGGGTCACCGTGACCTGATGCGCCCGGAAGACGCGAGCCCCGAGCCACGCGCATACCGCAGTGGTGGCGAGCGTTCCCGTCAGCCGCTCGTCGCGCCCGGCGTTCAGGGTCTCGCCGATGAAATCCTTGTGCGACAGCGATACCAAGACGGGCCAGTCGGCCGCCACCATCTCGTCCAGCCGCCGGGTGACCTCCAGCGATTGCCAGGTGTTCTTGCCGAAGTCGTGAGCCGGGTCGATGATGACTCGCGAGGGATCCACGCCGCGGGCAACGGCCCGGTCGGCCAGGGTCAGCGTCCGCTCGAGTACGTCTGTCATCACGTCGTCGTATTCCACCCGGAAGGGACGGGTCCGGGGCGGCAGGCCGCCGGCGTGGCTGCACACCAGGCCCGCGCCGTATTCGGCGGCCACCTCGGGCAGCTGCTCGTCCCAGCCGCCCCAGGTGTCATTGAGCAGATCCGCGCCTGCGGCGCACAGCTCGCGTGCCGTCTGGTGTCGCCAGGTGTCCACGCTGATCACCAGGTCGGGGTAGGCCGCCCGCACCGCGGCCACGAAGGGGACGGTGCGCCGGATCTCCTCTGCGACGGTGACCTCCGCGCCCGGCGCGGCCGGCACGCCGCCGATGTCGACGATGTCGGCGCCCTCGCCCACGACCTCGTGGACGCGTTTCATCGCCGCCGCCTCCTCCCAGGTGGCACCGCGGTCATAGAAGGAATCGGGAGTGCGGTTGACGATCGCCATGATCAGCCGCTGCCGCGGCTCGAAGGAGCGTCCCCCCAACCGCAGGGTGCGCTGGCCCTCGGTGTTTCCTGGACCGGCCACGTCGGGTGAGGAAGAAGCCGCGCTGCTCACCGGCGGCTGCCTTGGTGGCTGGCCGGCCTGCCGGAGAACTGGCTGGTCACCGGCGGGCGCTCCTGAACCGGAATCGGCCGGGCCGCCGGCCGAACCTGGGTGCCTTCCCTGACGAATTGCTGGAGCAGCGGGCTGGCGGGTACCGGCCCGCGGACTGGCCGCCGCCTGCGCTCTGCCACGATGAGCAACTCCGCGGCCATCAGGGCCAGATCGTGGTCGGTCTGGTGCTTGTGGCCGCGCGAGCCCAGATCCACTTGCGCGATGGCGTCGAGCCCGCGCGTGGCGGCGGTATCGAGCAGGGTGGAGAGCTCCACCCCGTACCCCACCGGGACGCTGAGCGACTCCATCAGCTCGCGCCGCGCCGCCCATTCCCCGGCCAGCGGCTGGACCACGCCCGACAGCTCCGGCCACCACAGGCTCAGCAGGGGACGGGCCACCAGCTCGGTGACCCGGCCGCCTTCGGTCGAGGTAGAGCCGTCCGTCCCCACCGCGATCCTGGCGTAGAACCCCTTGACGAGCTGCACGCCGGGATCGGCGAGCAGCGGCCCGAGCAGGCCGGTGACGAAATGCGGACCCCACTGGGTGAGGTCGGCATCGATGAAGACCAGCAGGTCACCCTCGGTCACGAGCAGTGACTTCCACAGCGCCTCGCCCTTGCCGGGATAGCCGCCGAGCTCCGGCGCGATGTCACGGGCCCCGTGCACGGTCCCGCCAACCTTCGCGGCCGCCGCCGCGGTCCCGTCGGCCGAATCTGAGTCGATGACCACCACCTCATCGATCAGCGGTATCCGCTCCACCAGGGCCGCGCGGAGCGAGCCGACCACGCCCGCGATGGTGCGCTCCTCGTTGCGCGCGGGAATCACCACGCTGATGCGCGCGCCAGCCCGCCGCTTGCTCTCCAGCAGCACCTCGGCCGGCCAGTCCCGCCAATGCCAGGTCCGCCGGCCGTACCACGCCTGCGCGCGGCTGTGCACCCTGTTACCCCCTGGCCTCTCCCGCGCCTGTCGAGCGCACCGCTGGCTACTACACCCGGCACGGTAGTGCCAAGCCGACATTCAACGTTACGCCAGGGCCCGTCCCGCCCACGCCAGCCCACCGCTGCGCCTGTCCCGGCAAGCCAGCCTGTCCCGGCAAGCCAGCCTGTCCTGGGCGGGCCCTGATATCGGCGACCGGCACCACAGCCGGGCCGGTGCCTTGGCCATCCCCACGAGCAGCAGCCTGACCATCTCCGGATCCGCTATTCGCCGCGCTGGGTCAAATCGGGTACCGGGTTGGTTCGGTGGTGTACTGGCGGCCGGACGGGGTGGTCCATCGGAAGGTGCCGCCGGGCAGTTGGTCGACCTTCCACCGGGGGTGCTGCTTGAGCCGATGGTCATGCCTACACTTCGGACCGCCGTTACACAAGCACGTCTGCCCGCCGGCCTCATACGGGATGTTGTGCTCAAAGTCGCACTGAGTTGACGGCCTGCGGCAGCCTGGCCCGGTGCAGGTGGCGTGCCGGATCTGGCTCAGGTGCCGGAGCTTGACGCCGGGGTCATGGCCCTCGGCCTGGTACCGGTGGTCGCAGTCGCCGGCGGTGATCGGGTCGAGCGCGACGATCAGGTCGCGCGGTCCGCCGGCCTCGGTGCGCAGCCGCCAGGTGCCGTATCCGCCGGGCGGCCCGTGCCGTCCGGCAGCCGTGAAGAAGAACCTCGACCCGTGGGTATCGCTGGTCCCGCGAGGCGGATCGCGTCCGTCCGGCGGGCCGGGTTTGCGGCGTTTCGCCCGTCCCTTGGGTTCGGGCCGGGCGCAGCCATGGCCGATGGCGTGCCCTTGTTGGTCGGTCACGGTCACGCACCAGGTCGTCTTGGGGTGGCCGGCGGTGGCGCGGGCCAGGTCCCGGGCGAGCCACGGGTCGATGGGGCCGATGCCGGGGATCTCCCCGGGCCGGTCGGCCAGGCCCAACAAGGTGGCCAGCGGGACGGTCAGGGTCATCCGTCCGGCGAATCCGGCCGGCATCGCGCTGGCCTGGGGTCCGACGGCCGGGGGACCGGCCGGATGGTCCGGGCC
>JBAUAY010000921.1:0-5776 GCA_049676235.1 Streptosporangiaceae bacterium | reverse complement strand
CGGCGACGGCGTGCCGCTCACGCTCGATGTACTCCACGTCCTCGGGCGGCCCGAGTTCCTTGAGCTGCTTGGCCTTGATCACGTCCGGCCAGGTGATGACGTCCCGGCCGTTCCTGATCGCGGTGATAAGCGACTCGTTGACCAGGTCCTTGATGGTGGCGCCAGTGGCGTAGGGCGTGATGGTGGCGAGCTTGTCCATATTCTCGGCGGTGAGCTCGTGCTGCACCTTGGCGAAGTACCCCTCGTAGGTACGGATCCGGCCGGCCTTGGACGGGTAGCCGACCTTGTAGATGCGGTCGATGCGGCCCGGGCGCAGCAGCGCCTCGTCCAGCGCCGTCGGCATGTTCGTCGCCATCATCACGAGGATCCGGTACTTGGGCGGCGGCTTGGGCCGCAGGCCGAAGACCCGCCGGATGTGGCGGTTGACGAAGCCGCGCGGCTTCTTCAGCCCGGACAGCTCGGTGAGCAGGGCCTGCAGCGTGCCCATGCCGCCGCCGCCGCCCCCGTTCATCATCCCGCCGATCATCTGCCGGTTCCGCCGGGTGTCCGGCTCGTCACCGATCGCGGCTTCCATCGCGTGCTGGGCCAGCCGCCACTGCGTGTCCTCCGACAGGTAGGAGAACCCGTGGCAGCCCGCGGGCGCGAAGGCGGCACCGGAGCGCTGCTGCCCGCCGGGAGCGCCCTGGGTCGTCATGCCGCGGTTGCCCAGCGAGTCGGCCTCGTCGAAGAAGACGATCACGCCGCCGTAGCGGAGCGCGAGCTTCCGCAGCTTGCGGAAGAGCGACTTCACCTTCAGGATGCCGACGCCCATGAACATGTTGATGAACGCGCCGGGGTCGACGAACACGTACGGCCGGCCGGTCTCGCCCGCCACCGCCTCGGCCATCAGCGTCTTGCCGGTTCCCGGCGGCCCCCACAGCAGCAGGCCGCCCGGCACGTAACCGCCGCGCTCCTCGACCAGCTCGGGGTGCTCCAGGAAGATGATGTTCTCCTTGACCCGCTCGAGCACGTGGTCCTGGCCCCAGACGTCGGAGAACCTGGTCTTGATGTCGTCGGGGTAGTACACGTCCACCCCGCCGCGGGACATGAACCAGAAGATGGCGGCGAACTGGCCCACGACGAGCAAGAGCAGCAATACGATCTGCAGCACGAACGGCAGCACGTGCCAGATCAGCTGAGGCGCGCGGAGCAGCGCCAGGATCGGCGTGGTGTGGATGATCTTGCCGATCAGCACGGCCAGGATCACGATCCACAGCACCCAGGTCAGGATCCGCCCTAGGCGGAACCGGGCCCAGGGGGATATCCGTCTGCGGCTGACGCGTTCCATGCCGCCGAACACGGTCACGGTCCAGAACCGGTAATAGCCGCGCCAGTGCTCGCTGATCAGGAAGTGGATCTGCCTAATCAGTTCCAGGCCGGCCAGGACGAACACCCACCAGCCGGTCCTGACCTCGATCCGCACCGCGTCCGAGAACCCCACCAGCGGGTCGTTGGCCATCACGGACCAGACCAGGAGGATCCAGACCACGCCCAGCAGGACCAGGAACTTGATCCGGTCCCAGAGGCCGAGGGGCTTACGGGTCAGCCGGTGGGCGTCCACCGGCCTGCTGCCGCCGGACTGGGTGAGGCCTTCGTCGACGGTCGCGGCTCGAGCCTTTCTCATTGCTGGCTCCTGATGGTAAACGACGACATCACGTCGTTGATCTCGGTCTGGTCGTTGCTGTAACAGCTGGTTGTGCAGTGCAGCACGAGGAGGTAGACGACGGTCTGATCGGCGTTGGTCAAGGCGACCTCATCAAACGTGTCGGTGATGCCGCCGGTATAGGTGTAATCGAAGGTTTCCCGGACCCCGTGCACGCCCTGGCCGGGCGTGAGCACCTGATCGCGGATCTGCTTGAAGCCGGTAAGCGGGAACCCCTGTGCGGTCGCGTTCTGCCTCGCGGTGGAGGTGACGGGCAGGAAGAAGTCACGCAGCGTGTCGTAAGACAGCTCGCCGCTCGCGGTGGAGCTGAGCTGGCCGACCTCGGCGAAGACGAAGGGCTGTCCGGTGCCGAAAGACAGGAAATCGCCCGCCGTGGGCTTGCCGCCGGCCTCGTAGGCGACCGTCCACGCCCCGCCCGAGCTGCCGGTTTCCGCCTTCAGCTCGGAGGAAAGCGAGCCGTCGCTGATCTTGTGCCAGCCGTAGGGGACCTTGAAGTACGTGCTCTGCCCGGAGTTGGCTACATAGGTGTACTGCGGCGCTGCGCATCCGGTTAGCGTGACCCCGAGGAGTAGTGCGCAACCCCCGACGAGGCCCTTTGTGACGCGGTGGGCCTTGCTCGCCAAGAGGTGCGACCTCCACGTAGGGACTACGTAGTGCCAGTATGACGCCTTCAGCCGAAATGGTACAGGTTCCCCGAACAGGGAACGCCAGCCGGTCCCGCGCGATGGAGCCAACTATCACTGCCTCTTTCGGTACCCGACGTTAGACCCGCTCATGCGCGGGTAGCGCACCGGGTTCATCCGGAATGAAGGGCAGCTCCTATGGAACGTTCAAGCACCACCCAGCTTGGTAATGACCAGGAACATTCGTCCGGCGACCTCGTCAAGATGATGTCCGAGCAGGTGTCGGTGCTCATCCGCGACGAGATGGAACTCGCCCGGCTTGAAATGACCAGCAAGGGCAAACAGGCCGCCCTCGGCGCCGGGATGTTCGGGGCCAGCGGCGTGGTGGCTGTCTACGGCGTGGGCTGCCTGCTAGCCTGCGCGATCATCGCCATCAGCGGCGTTGCGGCTGCTTGGCTGGCCGCGCTCATCGTCGGCGCGGCCTTGCTGGCCGCCGCTGGCGGCGCGGCGCTTCTGGGCAAGCGGCGCATGCAAAAGGCTGCGCCCCCGGTGCCTGAGCAAGCCGTGGCCGACGTCAAGGCCGATATCGAGGAAATCAAGGAAAGGGCGCACCGATGACCGCACCGGAAATTCAGCAGGAGATCGAACGGACCCGAGAGCGTCTCGGCGAGACCGTGGACGAACTGGCCGCCAAGGCCGACGTCAAGGCCAGGACCCAGGCCAAGGCCGCCGAGATGAAGGCCAGGACGCAGGCTAAGGCTGCCGAGATGAAGGTCAAGGCACAGGGCAAGGCTACCGAGGTCAAGGTCAAGGCTACCCAGGTGTCCGGCCAACTGAGGCAGAACGAGACGGTGCAGCGCCGCTGGCCGCTGGCCGCGGCCGCCGCGGGCGCGGTGATCATCGCCTCTATCGTGGTCTGGAGGCGGCGCAAGACATGACGAGGCTGAAACCCCGAGACGGCCGACGCACAGACCAGCAGGCCGACGTCGGCCAGCAGCCTCAGGCCCAGCCGCCTGATGAGTCGATACCCCCGCCGAACAAGGTGCCGGGCAGCCCGGATAACCCGCTCGAGCTCGGTGGAACGGGCTGGAAGTACACGCTGAAGCGGGCCGCGAAGGAGTTCGTCGCCGACCGGTGCAGCATGACCGCGGCCGCCCTGGCCTACCACTGGTTCCTGGCCTTGTTTCCGGCGCTCATCGCCCTGCTCGGCCTGGCCAGCCTGGTGCGCCTCAACTCGAACACGGTCCATCACCTAGTCGACGGTCTGAGCAAGGCACTGCCGTCCGGCGGGGCCTCGACCGTCTTCACCGAGGCCGTCAGTTCGGCTGGCCAGCACTCGTCGGCGGCGACCACCGCAGTGATCATCGGCGTCGTCATCGCCGTCTGGAGCGCCTCCGGCGGCATGGCCGCCCTCCAGACCGGGCTCGACATCGCCTACGACGTCCCGGTCGACCGCAAGTTCGCGGCCAAGCGACTGTACGCGATCCCGCTCATGCTGGCCACGCTCGTGTTCGGCGGCGTCGCCTCGGCCCTCATCGTGTTCGGCGCGTCGATCGGGCAGGGCATCGAGGGTCATATCGGCTTCGCCGGGAGCGCGTTCGCGATCATCTGGCCCGTCGTGCGCTGGGTGCTGGCCGTGGTCCTGATCACGCTGCTGCTCTCGATTTACTACTACCTCGGGACGAACCGCGAGACGCCCAAGTGGCAGTGGGTCAGCCCGGGCGGCGTCGTCGGCACGATCATCTTCCTGCTGGCTTCGCTCGGGTTCTCGTTCTACGTGGCCAAGTTCGGCTCGTACGGCAAGACGTACGGCGCATTCGCCGGGGTGGCCATCCTCATCTTCTGGCTCTACTTGGCCGGCCTGGCCATCCTGATCGGCGCCGAGATCAACGCCGAGTCCGAACGCCAGGCGGTCGTGATGGCGGGCCATCCGGGCGCCCAGGCCAGTGCTAGGAAGATCGAGAGCGGGGAACCTGGGTCGCGGCGCTGATCTTCGTCCGCCCGCGGCGCCGCCGTCCAGCGGAGCGCCGAGCGGGCGGGTGGACAAGCACGCCCGCCCGTTCGGGGTCATGACCGTCTTTTATCCTTCCCGAACGGGCCGGGCGGCGTGCCATCCCCCGGCCGGGCTCGCCCAGCCGGGTGCCGTCGCTCAGCCTGGTGGTCGCGACCTGCTGCAGCACAGTCCCATTGTGCTCGACCTTGCCTGAGACTAGACAGATGATCATGAGCACTCCTGACCCACGCGACCCGCTCGGCCTGGCCGCGGACGCCCCGCTGCTGGCCGCCTGGCTGGACTGGATGCGGCGGGCCGAAGCGGGACGGCTGACGCCGATGACCACGCCGGGTCACAAGCAGCGCCAGGACCTGGTGGGCGCGGTGGTGGCGGGTGACGCGCCGCTGTACGGCGCGCTCGACGCCATCAAGCACGCCGACCGGCTGCGGGCCGACGCCGAGGCGCGCGCGGCCGCGCTGTGGGGCGCCGACTGGTGCCGGTTCTCGGTGGCCGGATCGACCCACGGCAATCAGGCGTTCTGCCTGGCCATCGGCCAGCCGGGCCAGGAGGTGATCATCACCAGGACCCTGCACCGGTCGTTGCTGCTCGGCCTGGTGATGGCGGGCCTGCGGCCGGTATGGGTGCGACCGGAGATCGATCCGGGCTCGGGCCTGCCCGCCGCGGTCGCGGTGCAGACCGTCAAGGACGCGCTGGCCGCGCATCCGGGTGCCTGCGGCGTGATCCTCGGCGATCCGTCCTACGTCGGCACCACCGGTGACCTGGCCGGTCACGCCCGGGCCGCGCACGAGGCCGGCGTACCGCTGATCGTCGACGCGGCCTGGGCCGCCTACCTGGGCTTCCATCCAGACCTTCCGGCTCACGCGATCGCCGCGGGCGCCGACGCCATGGTGACGAGCGCGCACAAGACGCTGCCCGCCTACACCCAGGGCGCGCTGGTGCTGGCCAGGACCGAGCGGCTGGACGTGGCCCGGCTGAACCGGGCGTTCGACGCCACCCATACCACCAGCCCGGCCGGGTCGATCATGGCGAGCATCGACGCCGCCCGAGCGCTGCTGGCCAGGGACGGGGAGCGGCTGTGCGCCCGGCTGCTGCGCGGCGTGGCCACGACGCGCAAGCGGCTGCGCGAGGTACCCGGCGTGGACGTGCTCGACGGGCCCGGAGTGGATCCGGCCAAGCTGGTCGTGCTGCTGGCCGGGACGGGGGCGCACGGCAGCCTGGTCGAGGCCGACCTGATCGCCGCGGGGATGCCGGTGGAGATGGGCGACCGGGACACCGTGGTGCCCATCGTGACGATGGCCGACGACGAGGAACAGATCGCGGCGTTCACCGAGGAGCTGGTCGCCGCGATCGAACGGCACCGCGGCCAGCCGCGCCGCCCGGCGGCGACCGCCGCGTGGACGGTGCGGCCGCAGACGGTGCTGGCGCCCCGGGAGGCCT
>JBAUAY010000920.1:0-4086 GCA_049676235.1 Streptosporangiaceae bacterium | reverse complement strand
GCCGCCGGCCGCGGCGACCCGCTCGCGCAGCCCGGACAGGCCATTTCCGGGTGGCGCGGCGCCGCCCACCCCGTCATCGGTGATCTCCACGCCGGACGCGGAGAGCCGGATCGCGCACGAGCTGGCGTGCGCGTGCCGGACGATGTTGGTCAGCCCCTCGCGCACCACCCAGCCGAACAGCTCCTGGTGCGCCGGGTCGACCATGTCCACGGCGCGGGGCAGGTCGGCGGTGATGCCGACCGCCCGCAGCAGCTGCCTGCCGGTGGCGAGCTCGCCCGCGAGCGTCACGTCCCGGTAGTTGGCCACCGCGGCGCGCACGTCGCCCAGCGTTTGCCGGGCCAGCGTCTCCACCTCGGCGATCTCCTGCCGGGCCCGGGCCGGGTCGGTGTCACCCAGCCGGGCCGCCAGGCCCGCCTTCACGGTGATCGTGGTCAGCGAGTGACCGAGCAGGTCGTGCAGGTCGCGGGCGATCCGGAAGCGCTCGTTCTCGGCGGCCAGGCTGGCCAGCTCGGCCTGGGCCTGGGCCAGCGCATTGTTGTTCTGCAGCACCCGCATGATGGCGAAGACGGCCAGCGCCACGACCGGGATCGCGACCGGGGTGACGTCGCCGAAGGCCATGCCGATGCTGGTGTCCCAGGCCGGGATGGCGGGCGGCACCAGCAGCGAGGCCAGGGCCAGCACGGCCACGACCGGGAAGGACCGGGCGCCGAGGCGGGCCACGGTGGTGATCGTGAGGAACACGGCCAGGACGAACCCGGCGGCGTGCGCCAGCGGGAGTTCCAGCACCAGCAGCGCGGTCAGGATCCCGTAGAGGGTCCAGAACCGGGCGGACGGTGCGAAGAACGGGTACATGAAGAAAAGCCAGCCCGCCGCGAAGGCGACCAGGCCGGCGTAGCCCAGGACCGCGGCCGCGCCGTGCGCGTTCTGCCGGATCGCCCCCACCACGTAGAGCAGGTAGACCAGGGCCACCGCCCGGGTGGCCACCAGCCGCCATCCCGCCGTCCACCGGTACCGGCTGGCGTCCCAGCGCACGTGGTAGGGGCCTGGCGGCCGGGCGTCGGCGTTCACGTCCACATCAGACCAGCCTAGTGGCCACCGAGGGCCTCGGTGAGCTCGGTGTGGGCGCGGTCGCGCAGCCGGCCCGCCGCCCGGACCTCGGTGGAGCGCCCGCGGGCGTCGAAGGTGAACGTGACGCCCTCGTGCCGCAAGCGGCGGATCAGCCAGATGACCACCAGGCCGATGAACTTCGGCCGGTACTCCACCCCGCCCGGGGTGACCCGCTGGGTCAGGCCGACGCCGCGCAGCCGGTCGTCGACCCGGTCGAGGATCCGGTCTTGGGCGTCGGGCATGGGCTGGTCGACGGTGACGGTCAGGTCGATGTCTTGCATGGTCTCTCCTTCGGGTCAGACGCGGCTGGTGTCGCGCCGGTAGACGCGCACCGCGAGCGGGACGAGGACGACGGTCCAGGCGGCGATGACGATCCAGCCCTCGGCGGGCCAGTCATGCCCGCCGAGCGCGGTCTTCCCGGCCTGCACCAGCCAGTACGAGGGCAGCGCCTTGATGATCTGGAAAACGGGGCCCGACGTGGCCACCTGGAAGCCGTACACGCCGCCGAGCAGGGCGAACAGCGTCACAATCCCGCCCGTGGCCAGGGCGGCGGCGTCGGCGCCGATGAGGTGCCCGAGCAGGATGCCGAGCACGACGAACGGGATCAGGCCGACCAGGAACAGGCCGAGCACGGTCAGCCAGCCCTGGGCCGGCAGCCGCACCCCGAGCGCGGTCCCGGCCAGCGCCAGCAGCACCAGGGTGAGCAGCGCCCGCAGGTAGCCGACGACCACCTTGGCCCGGAAGTAGGTCCGGGCCGGGAGGGGCGTGATCCGCATCTGGCGGGTCCATCCGGTCGCCCGTTCGGTCGCTATGATCGCGCAGCCGGAGATGACCGCGGCCATCGTGCCCAGCGCGGCCATGGCGGTCATGAAGTACACCGGGAACGCGACGTGCTCGAACTGCACGTGCCGGTTTACCGACCCGATCAGGAGGTACAGCACCAGCGGGAAGGCCAGGGTCAGGAACAGGAACCGCCAGTTGCGGAAGTTCCTGAGCACCTCGTAGCGGAGGTAGACGGGGTAAGTCATCGGACCTTCTCCAGTTCGTCGTCGTTGTCGTCCGCGGTGAGCGCCATGAACGCCTCCTCGATCCCGGCGCCCGCCACCTCGATGTCGCGGGCCGCGGGGAACCGGCTCAGCAGCGCGCGTAGCGTCAGGTCCGAGTCGGCGCAGGTCAGGATCACGGCCTCGCCGTGCCGGTCGGCGTTGGTCACGCCCGGCAGCGCGGCCAGGGCGGCGGTGTCCGCGGGGCCGGCGGGGCCCGCGACGGGGATCGTGGCCCGGATGATCCGCCCGCTCACCTTGGCCTTGATCTCGGTCGCGGGGCCGTCCGCGACGATCCGGCCGCGGGCCATCAGCACGATGCGGTCTGCGTAGGCGTCGGCCTCTTCCAGGTAGTGGGTGGCGAAGATGACCGTCTTGCCCTCGGCCGCGACGGCCCGGATCGAGGCCCAGAACTCGCGCCGGCCCTCGACGTCGACGGCCGCGGTGGGCTCGTCGAGCATGAACAGGTCGGGGTTGGACACCAGGGCGATCGCGAAGCGGACCCGCTGGGTCTGGCCGCCGGAGAGCTTGTTGGTGCGTCGTCCGGCGAACTCGGTCACCCCGGCCAGCCGCATCGCCTGCTCGACCGGGAGCGGCCGGGGGTAAACCGAGGCGACCATCGTGACCAGCTCGCGCACGCTCAGGTACTCGACCAGCGCCCCGGTCTGCAGCATGCCGCCGACGGCGCCGGCCGCGACCGCCTGGGCGGGCGACTTCCCGAACAGCGTCACCGTGCCGGAATCCGGCCGGGTCAGGCCGAGCACCATCTCGATCGTGGTGGTCTTGCCGGCGCCGTTCGGGCCGAGGATGGCGACGGTCTCACCGGGGGCGATGGCCAGGTCGACCGAACGGACGGCGTGGACGTTGCCGTACGACTTGGACAGGCGCGAGAGCACGATCCCCGCGCCGGCAGCGTTGGTAGTAGCCATGACACAAGGGTCGCGCGGCGCGGGTTTGGCCTGTAGTGCCCTGGTCCACGACTACCGGATGACAAATGTCAGCCGGAGACCGTGAAGTGCTATCTAGCTGGGGGTTTTGGCGTCGCGGCGGGCGCCGCGTTGACCGCGATGCTCGGGCGCGCAGGGTGACGCTGGTCCGGGCCGGTACTGGTAGAGCTTGTGGTCGAACCAGCAGTGATGCTCCCTCCGGATATCAACCCGCTGATCTGCGGCACGCCAGCCGCCGCCGCCCTCGCCATCCTGCGGCGGGGCTGAGCCGGGCTACTGGCTGCGCAGTCCGGGGAACATGTGCCCGAAGGTATCGACGATGATCGTCATGGCATCGGCGTGGCAGATATCCACGTCTTTCTGGTATTCCGGTGCGCCCGCGCCTCGGTCCTTCAGCTGCCTGGCGAGCTCCAGGACCGCGAAAAACGCCGCCTTGGGCAGCGTCCGCAATCTCGCCTCAGGCGAAATCTGGGCCGGGTCGAACGGCGGCACCGGCCGCGGGAAGACCTCGGGCCAGTCCTCCGGCGCCCGAGGACTGTCCAGGGACAGAACGGGCGAGATGTCGCGGGCGGCCGCGTCGCGGGCGGTAAAGGGCGCGCCGAGCTGCCAGCGTCCGCGGATCGTCCTGATGACGGACGTGTGGCGGTATTCCGCGTTGATCACGGTCCGCTCTGGTATCCAGGCGGAAATGGCGATGGCCGGCACGCGCACGCCCGACCGGTCAAAAGCGAAGCCCATCTGGCCGGCGGGCGCGGCCGGGTCGGGCGGCAGCACCGGGGGCGGCGGGACATGGTCATAAGTACCGCCGTGCTCGTCGAAGGTGACCATGAGCAAGGTGTTGTAGGCGTTCGACCCGCGAGCCGAGGACGCGGAGCGGACCGCGGTGTAGATCTTCGCCAGCAGCGCCTCCCCTCCCAGCAGGGCGGACGGCGGATCGAGCGCCGTGCCGGGGAACAGGGCGTCGAAGGCAGGGTGCATGTCGTTGTGGC
>JBAUAY010000919.1:0-7524 GCA_049676235.1 Streptosporangiaceae bacterium | reverse complement strand
GTGCCCGCGTTCCGGGACGCGATGGCGTGGCCGGTGCGCGCGTTGGGGCAACCGCCGCGGCATGCGTGGGCACGGGCCGCGGGCCGTGTCCCGCGGTTGTGGACGCCCACGCCGCGACACCGCCGGTAGTGGCGGCAACCACGGCCAGCAAGACGATCCACACTCTGAGCCGCATAACACCTGCCCTCGCCTCTTCCCCAAGAAATACCCATCAACCGGTAAGAAACGTCTGCCCGGCTCTCTTGGTTTCCGCCCGGATCTGCCGAGCCCGCCGACGGCACTTCCGTGGCCGACGGCTAGGTGCTAGCACCCAGGCAGAAGGACGCTGAGGCAGGTGACACAGCCTTCGAGCTTCTCGAACTCGCTGATGTCCACGACGACCGGTGTGAAGCCCAGGTCCTCAAGGAGCTCGGCGGTACGGGGAGCGGACGCGGAGATCAGCACGTGGTCGCCGCCGAGCGGTACGACGTGGCTACCGCCCTCTTCGGCGACCGGGCGCACCGCCGGGAACAGTTCGGCGGGCACCAGCCCTGGCAGCAGGAGGAACGTGCCGTCGGGCAGCGCGGTCACCGCGGACTTCAGATGCAGCACGTTTCCCAGTGGGACTGCGACCACAGTGCGGCCCAGCGGAGCCAGCAGCGACCGCAGCTGACGGATGCCCTCACCGTTGGTCCGCTCGCCGCGTCCCACATAGACCGTGTTGCCGACCTGCAGCACATCGCCCCCCTCCAGAACCCCGGGCTCTTCGATGCAAGCGGTGCGCAGCCCCAGCGACCGGACGGTCTGTGCGACGCCGGCCACCTCCGCCCGGCGGGCAGGCGCGCCCGGGCGGGTCAGCACCGCCAGGTCCGCGCAGATCACGACGGTGTCCTCGATAAAGACCGAGTCCGGGCAGTCATCAGCCGCGGGTGCCTGCTGGATCCTCCAGCCGCTGGCCGCCAGCGCATCGACATAGGCCCCATGCTGCGCGCGGGCCACAGCCACATCCACCGGTGTGCGGCTGACGTAGGTAACGATGCCCTCGGCCAGCCTGCTACCGGGCCGACGGACCAAGCCCATGCCGTTCATCGGATCGCTCCTCACCTGACCGGGTATCGGATGCACGCTCCAAACAGCCAGGCAGCATGCGACGTAGGTGCTAGGTCTCATCATTATCGCGGCATAGACCCCGGCCTTCAGGCCGGGGTGAAGATCACGGCTGCTCCTGCCGGACTCCAGCAGCAGCATCGCGCTGTGTAGAGGCGGTTGAGTAGCGTAAGTGGCATGACTGAGACGACGTGGCTGGATGCGACCGCACAGGCTGACCTTGTCCGCCGCGGTGAAGTGAGTCCCGAGGAGCTGGCAGAGGCTGCCGTCGCCCGGATTGAGGCGGTCAATCCGCAGCTGGATGCCGTGATCCGGACACGGTTCGATGCGGCGCGGCTGGAGGCTGACGGTGACCTGCCCGATGGCCCGTTCCGCGGTGTGCCGATCCTGTATAAGGATCTGGGCTGTACGGTCACGGGTGAGCCCACGGCGTTTGGCCTCGGACCACTGCGTGAGATGGCATGGCCGGTAACGTCCTACCTCGCGGAGCAGTTCCGGGCGGCCGGCTTCGTCCCGCTCGGCCGCACCAACGTGCCGGAGCTTGGCACCACGGTGACCACCGAGCCGCGAAGCTTTCCCCCGGCACGTAACCCGTGGAATCCCAGTCATTCAACTGGCGGCTCGTCTGGGGGGTCAGCCGCCGCGGTGGCGGCCGGCCTAGTGCCGGTTGCGCACGCCAACGACGGCGGCGGCTCCATTCGCATCCCGGCGAGCGAGTGCGGGGTGGTCGGGCTCAAGCCGACCCGCGGGCGGGTAAGTCAGGGCCCGCTGACCGGGGAGGCATGGGCCGGTGGCGTGATCGACGGGGCAATCACGCGGACCGTGCGTGACGCGGCCGGGGTGCTCGATGCGATCAGCAAGCGCATGCCGGGCGAGCCGTACTACGCCCCCGCCCTGCCGCGCCCGCTGGTGCAGGAGGTCGGCGCCGATCCGGGCCAGCTGCGGATCGGGGTGCTCGACCGGCCTGGCGCGGAGGGCTACCTCGACGACCCGCAGTGCCGCGCCGCGGTGGCCAGCGCAGTACGACTGCTGGAGTCGCTCGGCCACCACGTCGACCAGTCCGCGCCCGCGGCCATGTTCGAGCTTGAGTTGGTAGGGCACTTCAACTCGATCATCGCGGCCGACGTCGAAGCGACATTCCAGGCTTTCGAGATGCTGCTAGGCCGCCCGATCGGCGAGGACGAGATTGAACCGCGCAACGCCAGCTACCGGCGGTCCGGCCGAGCGCTCAGTGCGGTGGCCTACCTGCAGAGCCGGCAGTGGTTCGGGATGTGGGGGCGCCGCATGGCCGACTGGTGGAACGACCATGACCTGCTTGTGACGCCCACCCTGGGCGCGCCCCCGCCCGAGCTGGGCTGGTTCACCGCGGCCGGGCCACAGCAGGAAGGGAAACGAATCGTCAGCTTCATCCCCTACACCGCACAGTTCAACATGACCGGTCAGCCGGCCATCAGCCTCCCCCTGTACTGGACACCCGCCGGCCTGCCGGTCGGCGTGCAGCTTGCCGCCGCCTACGGGCGGGAGGACATACTCATCCGGGTCGCCAGCCAGCTCGAGCAAGCCGCGCCCTGGAGCGACCGACACCCGCCAATACACGCGTAACACGCCGGCACATGACCGTCCACGGCACTCGCCGTCCACCGGCCGCCGCAAAGGTCCCGGCGCCGGATTCTCGTCGCCGGCAGCTCACGCGGCGCAGAACAGGTCATTGTGGACCGTGGACGGACAACCGCCTCGCTTGAGTTGACCGCTCATGCTGCCGCGATAACCAGAAGCTTTGCCGCCGGGGGTCTAGGTGGTCCGCCAGGCGCCGACAGGAGGCGCTCACGTTCGCGGCAGCGCCGGCATGCCGTCAATGTCCGCCCAGTCCGAATGCCTCCCCCACCGCAGTGATTCCCGCGGTGTCGGCGAAGGGAACGCTGAAAATTACTTCGTCAGCGCCGGCCTCGATGTGACCTGCGACCAGGCCGGGAATCTCGTGGGGCTGGCCGACAGTGAATCCGGCGGTCTCCTCGGCAGAGCCGGCTGCCGCCAGCATCTCGCGCACCTCGGCGGTGTTCTGGCTGGACGTGGTGAGGATCAGCGGGGTCATCCAGGTCACACCGACCTCGGCTGGATCCCGGCCGACCTCGGCGCAGTGGCGGCGGAGCACGCCGATCTTGCGAGCCAGCGTGCTGACGTCGCCCGTTACGTTGCACATGTCCGCGTAGCGGGCCACCAGCCGCAGCGTCCGCTTCTCGCCGCCGCCGCCGATCATGATCTTCGGCCCGCCTGCCTGCACGGGCCGGGGCAGGTTGCGGGCGTGATCGAGCCGGTAGTGAGTGCCGGAGAAGCTCACATCGTCGCCGGCGAACATGGCCCGGCAGACCTGAACCGCCTCTTCGAGCATGTCCAGGCGCACCCGGTCATCCGGATAGTCAATGCCGAGGCCCTGGTGCTCAACGTCGTACCAGGCGCCCCCGATGCCGAGGATGGCCCGGCCCCGCGAGATGACGTCCAGCGTCGTGATGATCTTGGCCAGGATACCGGGGTTGCGATAGGTCACGCCGGTGACAAGCGTGCCGAGCTGGACCCGCCGGGTCCGCGCAGCCAGCGCCCCGAGCAGGGTGTACGCCTCCAGCATCGGCTGGTCCGGCCCGCCTAGAGGCGGCAACTGGAAGAAGTGATCCATGACCCACACCGAGTCGAACCCGGCTTCTTCCGCCGTCGTAGCCAGGCCAGCCACATGCCCGAACAAGTCGGCCGGATCAAATCCGGAGAAACTGGGCAGCTGCACACCGAATTTCGTCATTACGCCACAGTAGCGACTCCCCCGGGACGGGCGACGGCTCTCGAACACCTCGCAGTCCGCCCCGGCGATCAGGACGACGACAGCAGCCCCTGCATCAGCCCATCGCGAACCTTGAATGCGCAACCGCCCGTCCTGGGGTGACGGGTTCCAGGCACATCGGATCCGCCTGCGCACTTGGGCACCGTGCCGACTGTCGCCAGTTCTAGTCATGATCTGTCGGGCTGCTCTTGCGATCGTCGGCCTACCCAGTAATATACTTGTCAGTTAATTAACCATCAGGTAAAGTTAGTGGCATGAGGTACAAGTCATGCCGCTGACCGAGGAGCGGCTCGACGCCACTTTCACGGCCCTGGCCGACCCGACCCGCCGGGCGATCGTCGCCCGCTTGGCACGGGGAGATGCCACGGTGAACGAGTTGGCCGCTCCGTTCGAGATGACGCTGCCGGGCATCTCCAAGCACCTGAAGGTGCTCGAACGGTGCGGCCTGATCTCCCGGTCCCGTCACGCGCAATTCCGGCCCTGCCACCTCGAGCGCGCCGTGCTCGACGGGGCCGTCGAGTGGATCGAGGAGCACCGGCGGATCTGGACCGAGCGTTTCGACAAGCTCGACGCGCACCTGCGCGATATCCAGGCCGACCCGGCCAGATACCAGGAGGGCAGATGAGCAACGACCAGCAAACGGCACCGGGTGAGCTGGACTACACCCGCGTCTTCCACGCACCGCGGGAGCTGGTCTTCCGCTGCATGATTGACCCCGAGCACCTGACGAATTTCTGGGGCCCGGCCGGCACGAGCGCTCCTGTCGAGCGCATCCACGTCGATCCACGTCCGGGCGGCGCGTTCGAGACGGTCATGGTCAACGACGCCGACGGCAGCGAGTACCCTACCCAGGCGACTTACGTCGAGGTGACCGAGCCCGAGCGGCTTGTATGGAAAGAGGCGCACAGCGGTATGACGGTCACCGCGACCTTCGCCGACCTGGGGGGCGCCCGCACCGAGGTCCGCATCCGCCAGGTCAACGTCCCCGAGATGCTCCGCAGCCCCGAGGCACAGGCCGGGTTCTTGACCTCGCTCGACCGGTTCGCTGACTACCTCGGCCAGCTCAGCGGAACAAGCGCGCCATGACCCGGGCCACGGCCGAAGATGTCAGCCTCATGGAAGCGGTGGCCGCCCAGCGCCGGGAACTGGTGGCGCTGCTCGGCGGGCTGGCGCCTGAGGCGTGGGACCGCCCCAGTCTGTGCGCCGACTGGCGGGTGCGGGACGTCGTCGCGCATGTGACGATGCCGTTTCGCTACTCGACCCGGCGGTTCATCACCGAGATGATCAAGGCGCACGGGAATTTCGACCGGATGGCTGACCGCTGCGCCCGGCGCGACGGGCGAGCCTCGCCAGATGAGCTGCTGGCCGTGCTCTGCCAGAACGAGCGGAACCCCTGGAAGCCACCCGGCGGCGGGCTCGCCGCCGCGCTGACCCACGACGT
Source organism: Streptosporangiaceae bacterium (assembly GCA_049676235.1). Classification (GTDB taxonomy): domain Bacteria; phylum Actinomycetota; class Actinomycetes; order Streptosporangiales; family Streptosporangiaceae; genus Palsa-504. The sequence continues at coordinate 2,167 of JBAUAY010000919.1, read as the reverse complement.
CATCCACGGCCAGGACATCACCGTCGCCCTCGACGTCAAGCACCTGGTTCCAGAAGAGCGCCTGCGGATCGTCCTGGCCGCGATCACCACCCCGAAGAGCCTCAAGCACTTCGGGACCGACCTGACCGGAATCGAGCTGCGCGCCAGCGACATCGACTGGTCGTTCGGCTCGGGGGCGCCGCTGTCCGGCTCGGGCCAGGACCTGGCACTCGTCCTCTGCGCCAGGAAGCTGCCCGCCGGCCGGCTGCGAGGCGCGTCGAGCAGCCGCTTCACCGCCAGCCAGTCCACCGCCGGCCGGCGGTTCCGGGCTGGTGCCTGATCACCAGCGCAGGGACCGGGATCCTGTCGTGCGATGTCGTCATGGACGGATCACCGGGTGGTCTTGGCGGTCAGTAGAGGCCGAGGCCGCGTCGGCCGGTGTCGTTGAGGTCGTGCGGCTGAAAGCGGTTCGTCCAGGTGCGTTCGTAGTGCTCGGCGGGGAAGTCCCGGGGACTGGACCCGGTGAGGAAGGCTTCTCGCACGCTGGCTGCGTAGTGCGCGTTGCGCGGGCACCAGGGGGCGGCAGGGATGTACATGACGTTGCCCCAGCCTTGCTGGTTCGCCACGGGCGCGACGCTGTGGATCATGTCGCAGTGCCACCAGACGGAGTCGCCAGCCTGGACGTCGGGGATGCCGGTGAGGGCCTGCATGAGCAGCGGGTGCCACGTCTCGTTGGCGGGGAAGGTCTGGTTGACGGTGACGCCGCACATGTCGTCAGCTGGCACGTCGGCCAGCAGCGGGCGCAGCATGAGATAGGCCATGGCGCCGGGGATCGGGACCGTGTGCAGCACGCCCTGGTCGTGGGCCATGTCGGACAGGGCGGTCCAGCCCTGGAAGGTGCGGAAGGCCGAACACATCGTCGTGCCGGGATACTGCGGTCCGGCGGTGCGGTAGGCCGGGTCCCAGGGATCGTACTGCTCGATGGTGCCGTCGAATAGGTGGCGGAAGGCCTTCTGGTAAGCCTCGATCATCCACAGGTCGAGGTTGCCCGGGTCCAGGTGGGTGCCGAGGCCGGCCGAGTCGGCGCCCTGCGGGCGGCGGCGGATGCGGTCCGGGTACAGCGAGTCCCGGTTCGGGTCGAACCACCGCACGCCCTGGGACTCGTGCTTCCACTGGCTGTTGAGGAAACGCTGGACCTGCGCCATCCGGTCGTCCTGGCGGGCCTGCATCTGGGCCGTGGACCAGTAGATCGGGTAGATCTCGGGCTTGGAGCCGATGCTGCCGAAGAAGTCGTCGCCCGGGCCGCGGTAGTTCTCGAAGAACTTGTTTTCTTGGACGTAATGGACGATGTCGCGATCCCAGCGCAGGGCCTGTTCCCGGTCGAAGTGCCCGCGCACGACGAGGCAGCCGCGCCGGCGCAGCAGCGCCAGCACCTCCGCGGATACCGCGCCGGCTTCAATATCGGAGTAGTCGATGACGGGCCAGATCGTCTCGCCACCTTCCCGCGCGGCAGTGATCTGGTCGACCTCGGTCTTAATCTGCTGCTCCACGACGGCGAAGACCTCTTCGACGGTGCGGCCTGAGGCGGCGATGCGAGCCCGCAGCGCCGCCTTGACCTGCCGGATGGCGGCCGGGAGATCCGCGGGCGGCTCTTCCCAGTGCGGCAGCGTGCAAAGTGGGGCGGCTTCGGCGAGGGACTGGGCTGACATCGCATCATCCTTCTAGTCAAGTCTCCTTACTTAGAAGGATGTTAGCGTGGCGGCCTTTTCTAGGCAAGACTCCTGCCTAGAATTGGCGGATGGATCCTGCCAAGCCCTCGCTGGAGCTTTTGCGTTCCCTGACCGACGAGCACGTCCTGCGCGCCCTGATGCGGCAGCGAAGGCTGACCCGAGCCGAACTAGCCGTCGAGACCGGCATCTCGAAGCCGACGGTGGGCGAGAGCGTGCGCCGGCTGACCGAAACGGGCTTGCTGGTGGACACCGGTGAGCGAACTCCTGGCGGCCGCGGCCGGGGCCGGGTGGGCTCGTACTACGCCCTGGCCGGCGACATCGGCGTCGCGCTCGCCGTCAGCATCGCCTCGGGGGGCATCGTGGCCGAGTGCGTCGACGCCTACGGCGACACCGTGTCGCGGGCCGACCGGGCGCTCGTCCGGCCCGCCCGGCCGGACGACGTCGCCGTCGCCTTGCGG
>JBAUAY010000918.1:0-5089 GCA_049676235.1 Streptosporangiaceae bacterium | reverse complement strand
GCGGCGACGATCACGCCGAAGGCCAGGATGCCTGGCACGAAGACGGTGGTGTTCTTGATATCAGTGCCCGGCAGGTGCGAGCCGGCGTTGGCCGCCCCGATCAGCAGCAGGATCATCAGCGGGAAGGCGAACGTGAACAGCGCATACTCGGCGCTGCGCCAGAAACTGCGCTGCTCGAGCAGGGCCTGCCGGACGGTGAGGTGAACCGTTCTCGTCACGCGTGATCTCCGTTGGTGCTGGTGAGCTGCAGGTAGGTGTCTTCGAGGCGAGGAGCGGTCACGGCCAGGCCATCCAGGTCGCCGAGACGGTACTCCACCGCCCAGGCGAGCAGCAGCCGCAAGGTCATGGCGGCGTTGCCGGTATGGCAGACCGACTCGGGCCCGCGGACCGCCAGGTCGATCCCGGCTGGCAGCGGGACCTGACCGCGGCGCAGCGCGGACGGCGTGGTGAAGGAGATGCGGGTGGCCAGGCCGGCCCGGACCGCGACCTCGTGCGTGGTCCCGACCAGCTCGATGCGGCCGGCCCGCAAGATGGCGATCCGGTCGGCCAGCTGTTCCGCCTCATCCAGGTAGTGCGTGGTGAGCAGGATCGTCTTGCCCAGCAGGCGCAGGTTCTCGATCGCCGCCCAGCATCGCCTGCGAGCTTCCGGGTCGAAGCCGGTGGTCGGCTCGTCGAGGAAGACCAGATCGGGGTCGCCCGCGAGGGCCAGGGCGAAGTCCAGGCGGCGCCGCTGGCCGCCTGATAGCTTGCGGACCTGGGTGTTCCTGACCTCGGTGAGCTCCACCACCTCGAGCAGGTCGCCGAGCGGGCGCGGGTTCGGGTAGTAGCTCCGCCACAGGTCGATGAGCTCGGCGACGCGCGCCTGCCGGGGAAAGCCGCACTCCTGCAGAACCATCCCGGCCCGCTCGCGCAGCCTGGCCGGCTGCGCCGCCGGGTTGAGGCCGAGGACACGCACCTCACCGCCCGTCGGCGGCCTGAAGCCCTCGAGGATCTCCAGGGTGGTGGTCTTGCCCGCGCCGTTCGGGCCGAGCAGGCAGAACACCTCGCCGTAGCGGACATCGAAGTCGACGCCGTGCAGGACCTCGGCGGCGCCGAAGCTCATCCGCAAGCCAGCGACGTGCACCGCGACCTCGTCCGTCATCGCGCACCGGCCCGGGCTGGGCCGGCGTAGGCTGGGCCGGCAGTGGCTGGGCCGACGGGGACCAGGGCGTGCACCAGCGCGTCTACCGCTGTGTCCGCGGCCAGCTCGGCCGGGATGGCGGCGCCGTCCGGGTCGGAGAACCGGTGCCGGGCGAACCAGGTCAGCGTCTCGAGCACCAGCCGGGCCGTCGCCGCCGTGTCCGGCGTACGGCGCAGCGTGCCGGCCTCGGCGCGGCCGGCCAGGTACTCGGTCAGCGCCGCCAGCACCGGCGCGCGGATGCCCGCGTTCAGCAGGTCGGCCATCTCGGGCAGCTCCCGGGCCGAGCGTTCGAGCATGTCCGCGGCTTCCCTGGTCCGCGATTCGAGCTCGAACAGCTCGCGGAGGATCTTCTCGAGCTCGGCCGCCACCTCATCGGACCCCGGGCCGGACAGGGCCTCGGCGAGCGCACCGAACGGCACCACCTCGGAGATGAAATCGCGCGCCTCCCGCAAGGTGGCAGCCAGCGGCGCCGGCGACAGCGGCAGGTCGCCCGCGGGCAGGTCTTCGAGCAGCAGCGCGTGGCGGATGGCCAGCACGAACAGGCCTTCCTTGCTCCCCACGTACCGGTAGATGGCCGCTTCGGACAGGCCCATCTCGGCCGCGACGTCGCTCATCCTGGCCAACCGGTACCCTTCGCGGGTGAAGACCCGCACGGCCGCGGCGATCAGCTCGGGGAGCCGCTCGTGCGCGTCGCGTTTGCCTGCCATGTCCGCGATCATATGTGTAAGTGAGTGGCTCACTTACACAACGAGGCGAAATCGTCGGGGAACTCTCAGCTCCGCCGGAGCACTTGGGACACTGTAGCCATGGCGATGAAGCCAGCCGATGTGTCCTCGCTGCGGATGCTGCGCCGGGCCAGGGACCGGATCGACCGCGACTACGCGGACCCGATCGACATCCCGGCGCTAGCGGCCGGGGCCGGCTACTCGCGCGGGCACTTCATCCGCGCCTTCCGCGCCGCCTACAGCGAGACCCCGGGCCGCTACCGGACCAGGCGGCGGGTGGAGCGCGCCTGCGAACTGCTCCGCTCGGCCAACCTGACCGTGACCGAGATCTGCCACCTGGTCGGCTTCACCCTTCACGTTCAGCACCCGGTTCGCCGAGCTCACCGGCATGTCCCCCACCGGGTACCGGCGGCAGGCGGCCGAACGAGGCGGCCCGGCGCCCATCCCCGGCTGCTTCGTGCTGATGTGGCGGACCGGCCTGCCCACCGATATCGCATCACTTCCCGAGAAGCATGGGCCCGCGACGCGATCGTAAAGTCGCCGTATGACTGAAAATCAGGCAGGTGAGATCGCATGATCAACGGCATCTCGATCGTTTCGGTATGGGTGCTCGACCAGGACTCGGCCAAGGAGTTCTACGCCGGGAAGCTGGGCTTCACCGTCACCAACGACCTCAAGCTGGAGAACGGCATGCGCTGGCTGACCGTTCGGCCGCCCGGTAGCGAGAACCAGGAACTGCTGCTGATGGACCCGCTGCACTCCATGCTCGACGAGGAAACGGCGCAGCAGGTCCGGGCCCTGGTCGCCAAGGGGGCGCTGTCGCCCGGGGTGATGGCGACGTCCGACTGCAAGGGCGATCACGCCACACTCGCCGAACGCGGCGTGGAATTCACCCAGGAGCCGGCCGAGCGCCCCTACGGCGTCGAGGCGATCATGCGCGACGACTCGGGCAACTGGTTCAGCTTCACCCAGCACAAGGTCCTGGAGGGCAAGCCCTGAACCGGGCCGCCGGCTGCTCTAAGGTTTGCTCATGGCGGAATCGGAACCCGGCGGGGAGATGGCCCGCAACGAACTGCGCGCCTCCTACGACGACAGGGACCGGGTGGTCGAACTGCTGCGGGTGTCCGCCGGGGACGGGCGGCTGACCGCGGAGGAACTCGACGAGCGGCTGGAACTGGCCATGACGGCGCGAACCTACGGCGAGCTGGCCCGGCTGGTCTCCGACCTGCCCGCGGAGGGCTCCGTGGCGGTTCCGGTGACGGCGACCCCGGCCAAGGAAGTGGCGCGCATCGACATCCGCAGCGGACACGTGCATCGGGTCGACCGGTGGGTGGTCCCGCAGCGGATGGAAGTGAAGGTGACCAGCGGCCACGTGAAGCTGGACTTCACCCAGGCGGTGATCACGCAGCCATCGCTCAAGCTCGACATCGACGTGCGCAGCGGACACGTCAGGCTGGTGACTAAGCCCGGGATCGTGGTCGACGCCGACGACGTGGCCATCCGCAGCGGCCACGTCAAGGTCCGCGCGCCGTGGGGTTCCGACGTTCCGGTCCAGCTGCGGATCGAGGTCACTGGCAAAGTGGGCAGCGGCCACTTCCTCGCCGGGCCGCGGGCCCGGACGTTCTGGGAGTGGCTGACCAGGAAGCCCAAGCCGTACGCGATCGCGCCGCGCTGAGCTTGACGCTCATCGTGGTGTCCGGCGCGCCGGGCACGGGCAAGTCGACGATCGCCCGCGCGCTCGGGGCGGACGTGCGGTTTCCCGTACTGTCCCTGGATCCGGTCAAGGAGGCGCTGGCGGATATCCTCGGGCTGGGTGACGAGGACTGGTCCAATCGTGTCGGCGACGCGGCGGCGGAAGTGGTGTTCCGGCTGGCTTCGGCGTTCCCGGACGCGGTCGCCGAAGGCTGGTGGCGAGGGGCGCGGCGGGATCGGGCCGTGGGCGAGTTCGCCGGGGCCATCGAGGTGTTCTGCCACTGCGACCCCCGGCTGGCCGGGGACCGGGCGGCCGCCCGGATCGGCCACGGAAGGCACCCGATTCATCGCGACGTGATCAACCCGGCGATGGCCGACCGGGTGACCTGGCTGGCGGCGGAGGTGACGCCGCTCGGGCTGGGCGCGGCTCTGGTCAAGGCAGATACCGGGGTACCGGGGGCCAGCGACCGGGCCGTCGCGGCGGTCAGGGCCGCTCTGGGTAGCTGTCCACGATCATGAGCGCACCTTGCCTGCCGGCTGGCGCGGATGGGAGGCTGGCGGGATGCCTACTCGCCTGGTGCAGCTGGTCATCGACGCGGCCGAGCCGGGCCGGCTGGCCCGGTTCTGGGCCGCGGTCCTCGGCTGGGAAGTCAGCGCCGAGGAATCCGGTGAGGTGGATGTCTGGCCACCCGGATTCAGCTACCCGGGCCCGGCGGCGCTGCCGCTGGTGTTCGTACCGGTACCCGCGGCCAAGACCGGCAAGAACCGCGTGCACCTGGACCTGGCCACCGAATCAGCCGCGCACCAGGCCGGCGAGGTGGAACGGCTGCTTACCCTAGGCGCGGCGCCCGCTGACATCAGCCAGGGCGACGTGCCCTGGACGGTGCTGGCCGACCCGGAAGGCAACGAGTTCTGCGTCCTGGATCCGCGGCCGGTCTACCGCGACACCGGGCCGGTTGCCGCCGCGGTCGCCGATTGTGCCGATCCAGTCGGTGTGGCGGGGTTCTGGGCGCTGGCCACGGGATGGGTGCCGGCCAGTTCGGTGGCCGACGGAGTGTCGTTGCGGTCACCGCAGGGCGTTGGCCCGTACCTCGAGCTGCTGCCGTCGGCGGACGCCAAGACCGTCAAGAACCGGATTCACCTGGACGTGGCGCCCTATCAGGGCGAGGATCACGCGACCGCAGTCAGGGCGCTGATCGAGGCGGGCGCGGTGCCCGCCGACGTCGGTCAGGGCGACGTCTCCTGGACCGTGCTGGCTGACCCGGAGGGCAGCGAGTTCTGCGTGCTGTCGCCCCGGGGAAGCCCTCGGTGACATCCGCGGAGGCCAGGACCCTGGCCCAGGTTCAGGCCGAACTCGCCCGGCTCGTCCGCTACGACGACGAGTCCATCGTGCACGAGGCGTGGATCAGGCAGCGTTACGACCTCGGCGCCGCGGCCAGCTACGCGCCCGCCCGGACCGCGGCGGTGCGGACGGCCTGGCACGAAGCCGGCC
>JBAUAY010000917.1:0-5731 GCA_049676235.1 Streptosporangiaceae bacterium | reverse complement strand
GGCTCGCCCTCCATCGTGGTGAGGTTGCTCTCCGCCAGGTCGGCCGAGCCGCCCCACAACTCGGGCAACGCGGGGCCGATGGCGGTCAGGATCGCGCCCGACGCCTTGCGGGTTGCCATGCCCTTGGCGTCAGGCGGGAAGGAGGGAAGCTTCTCGGTCCACCCGTCCGGCAGCCGGCGCGTCGCCATCCGGTCGAACAGCGCCTTGCGCTCGGGGTTAGCGCTCGCCCAGGTGCCGAACGGCCCTTCCCACTCCGCGTGCCGCTGCTTACCGCGCTCCGCAACCTGGCGCGCACGGCTGACTGCCTCGTCCTCGACCGGGAAGTCGACTTCGGGGTCGAAGTGAAGGATCTCCTTGGTCGCCTTCACTTCGGGTACGCCGAGGGCAGATCCGTGCGCCGCGCCGGTGTCCTGCTTGTTCGGGGCCGGCCAGCCGATGATCGTGCTCAGCGCGATGAGGGAGGGCGCCTCGGTGTGCTCCTTGGCGGTCAGCAACGCCTGGTACAGCGCCGGCACGTCCTCCTTGTACCCGCCAGGGGTACGCCAGCTCAGCCGCTGGACGTGCCACCCGTAGGCCTCGTAGCGCGCGGCCACGTCCTCGGACTTGGCGATGTTGGTGTTGTCCTCGATGGAGATCCGGTTGTCGTCATAGACGACGATGAGGTTGCCCAGCTCGTGGTGGGCCGCGAGCGAGGACACTTCGTGGCTGATGCCCTCCTCGATGTCGCCATCGGAGACGAAGCAATAAATAAAGTGGTCGAACGGGCTGGTGCCGGGCTCCGCGTCCGGGTCGAACAGGCCGCGCTCACGACGGGCGGCCATCGCCATGCCCACCGCATTGCCGAGGCCCTGGCCGAGCGGGCCGGTGGTGGTCTCCACGCCGGGGGTGAGTCCGTGCTCAGGGTGCCCGGGCGTGATGCTGCCCCAGGTGCGGTAACCCTCTAGGTCATCCAGGGTCAGCCCGTAGCCGGACAGGTATAGCTGGATATACAGGGTGAGGCTGGAATGCCCGCAGGACAGCACGAAGCGGTCGCGGCCCGGCCAGTGCGGGTCGGCCGGGTCGTGCCTGAGCAGACGCTGGAAGAGCAAGTAGGCCACGGGCGCGAGGCTCATCGCTGTACCGGGGTGTCCTGAGCCCGCTTTTTGTACCGAGTCCATCGCGAGGACCCGGATGAGATCGACAGCGCGCTCGTCGGTCGCCGTCCAGTCAAGATTGGCCTGAGTGCTCACGCTAAGAGCTTATAGGTCCAGCGGCTCCCGCTGCCTGCTGGGTACGGTCACCGCGGACCCTGTTTGCGCAGTATTTACCGATCCCCGGTCGCGTACGGCGAAGAACAGTCGCAGCACGGCGATCCAGACCAGCACCGAACCGGTCACGTGGACCCACACCAGCCCGGCCGGCAGGTGGGTGAAGTACTGGATGTAACCGATCACGCCCTGCAAGCCCAGCGCCGCCAGCATGATCCAGCCGGCCCGGACCGCCCGCGGCGGCGCACCGGACAGGCGCAGCCCGAGCACCAGCGCGACCGCCAGCCCGGCCATCAGCCACCCGATGTCGGCGTGCAGCTGGGTGACCCCCTCGAGCGGCAGCTTGTACCTGGGCGTGTCCGCGTGCCCGGCCAGCGGGCCGGTCCCGGTGACTACCGTGCCGGCCGCCAGCATCACGCAGGTGACCGCGACCAGGGCCGCGGAAATCAGCTGCAGGTCGCGGCGCACGGCCCGGGGCGAGGCCTCCTTCCCAACGGGGGTCTGGGGGGATGGGTCCCTCCAGAAGAAGAAGTGGGGGGTTTCGAGGGGTCGTCCCCTCGAGACAGCATCGTGCAGGGCGACGGCGGCGGCGACGATCGAGGCGGACACCAGGAAGTGCACCGAGACCGCGGCCGGGTTGAGCTTCGTCAGCACGACGATCCCGCCGATCACCGCCTGCGCCACCACGCCGAGCGGCTGGGTCGCCGCGAGCCACACCAGATCGCGCCGCCGCTTGCCGTCCGGACGGAACCGCCAGGCCGCGATGAAGATCAGGCCGGCGATGATGACCAGCGGGAAGTTCAGCAGCCGGTTGCCGAACTCGATCCAGGTGTTGACCAGCGTCTGCCCGGCGTTCTTGCTGGCCACGATGTCGGCCGCGCTGCACCGCGGCCAGTCGGGGCAGCCGAGCCCGGACGCGCTGAGCCGCACTGCGGCGCCGGTCGACATAATCGCCGTGTCGGCGATAATGCCAGCCAGCGCGAGCCGTCGCATCGAGGTCGGCGTCGGCGACAGCACCGGCCTGGTCCAGGCCGTCACACGGGACTTCAGATCGGACACGCCCTTATGGTAGAGCGCCCTGCGCGGCCCCCGCGCAGGCAACCATCACGCAGCAGATCGCCAGCCACTGCAGCACGCTCAGGTGCTGGCCGAGCAGGGCCAGCCCGATCAGCGCCGCTACCGCCGGCTCCAGGCTCATCCACACCCCGAAAAGGCGCATCGGCATCCGCCGCAGCGACTCCAGTTCCAGTCGGTAGGGGATAACCGAGGAAAGGATCCCGATCGCGGCGCCGAGGGCGAGCACGGCGGGCCGAAACATGGCGCTGCCCCCGGCGATCACGGCGGGCGGCGTGACGATGACGGCCGAGACCACCATGGCGATGGCCAGGCCGGCTGAGCCGGGGAACCGGCGCCCGGTCGCCGAGCTGAGCACGATGTAGGCCGCCCAGCAGACCGCGGCCAGAACCGCGAAGAGCACCCCGACCAGGTTGAGGTGCCCGGACCCGCCCTGGGTCAGCAGCACCACCCCGATCGCCGCGAGCGCGACCCAGCCCAGGTCCGCCAGGTGCCGCGACCCCGCCACCGCCACCGCCAGCGGGCCGAGGAACTCGATGGTGACGGCGACGCCCAGCGGGATGCGGGCGAAGGACTGGTAAATCGAGAAGTTCATAACCCCGAGAGAGATGCCGAACGATCCGGCGATGGCCGCGTCGGCGAAGGCTCTTCGCTTCCTCAGGTCACGCACCGAGCGGGTGAAACCATGCCCGGACAGCGCCACCATGGCCGCGGCGGACGTCCACAGCCGCAGCCCGGTCACCGCCGCGGGCGGGATCTGCGCGAACAGCCGGTCCGCCAGACCCGCCCCGAACTGCACGGACACGATCCCGGTCAGGATCATGGCGGCCGGCAGTAGCATCCGGCCCTGGGCCACCCGGTCCTGCCCCGGCCTTACGGCGTCCCTTACTCCCACCTGAAAAACCGTGCCGCGAGGGTAATCGCCGCGACCGCCCAGACCATTAGCGTGACCGTGTTCCCGACCGGGAAGGCGACGCCCTGCTGCAGCACGCTGCGCAGGCCGGTAGATAGGGCGCCGGTCGGCAGCAGCTCGAGGACGGGCCGAGCGCCTGCCGGGAACTTGGTCAGCGGGAAGACCACGCCCCCCACGCCGAGCAGCACGATGTAGACCAGATTGGCCCCGGCCAGCGTGGCTTCGGCGCGCAGCGTGCCTGCCATCAGCAGGGCGAGACCGCTGAAGGCCGCGGTACCGAGCAGGATGAGCAGCGGCGCCACCACGATGGCGGCCGGGCTGGCGTCCGGCCGCCAGCCGATGGCCAGGGCAACGATCAGGATCAGCGCGCTCTGCAGCAACTCCACCGCGATCACGGTGGCGGTCTTGGCCGCGATCAGCCCGGTACGCGACAGGGGAGTGGCGCCGAGCCGCTTGAGCACGCCGTACCGACGCTCGAAGCCGGTGGCGATGGCCTGGCTGGTGAACGCGGTGGACATCACCGCCAGCGCGATGATCCCCGGGGTCAGGAAGTCGATCCGGCTCATGCCAGGACCGAAGTTCACCAGCGGTTCGAGGCCGAACGCGGCCAGCAGCAGCAACGGGATGATCAGCGTGAGGAGCAGTTGCTCGCCGTTGCGCAGCAGCGTCCGGGTCTCCAGCGTGGCCTGCGCCGTGATCATCCGTCGCAGCGGCGCCGCCCCCGGGGCCGGTGTGAAGACCGTCACCTGGGCCGATGTCAAGGGCGGAGTTCCTTTCCTGTGAGCTCTAGGAACACGTCCTCCAGCGTGCGGCTCTCGATCCGCAGGCTGTTGGCCAGCACGCCGCGTTCCGCGCACCACGCGGTCACCGCGGCCAGCAGCAGCGGGTCCACCGCGCCGGTCACCTCGATCACGTAGTGCCCGGCCGGCGACTCCTTCGCCAGGGTGGCCGGCGGAAGCGCGGCGAGCAGGCTGTCGATGTCCAGGCCGGCCTCCGCGCGGAACCTGAGCTGGCCCACGGTGCCGGTGAGCTGGCCGGGCGTGCCCGCGGCCACCAGCTGGCCGTGGTCGATGATGGCCACGTGATCGCAGAGCCGTTCGGCTTCCTCCATGAAGTGCGTGGTCAAGATGATGCTCACCCCGGCCGTGCGCAGCTGCCCGATCAGGTCCCATGTCGCGTGCCTGGCCTGCGGGTCCATGCCGGCCGTGGGTTCGTCGAGGAATACCAGCTCGGGGCGGCCGATGACGGCCGCGGCGAGCGACAGGCGCTGCTGCTGCCCGCCCGACAGCCGCTTGTACGGGGTGCGCGCCACCGTAGTGAGGCCGACGAGGTCGAGCAGTACCGGGACCTCGACGGGGCGGGTGTGGAACTGGCTCAGCAGGTTCAGGTAGTCGGCGGCGGGCACCGACGGGGGGATGCCGCCCGACTGGAGCATTACCCCGACCCGCGGCCGCAGCGTCTTGGCGTCGCGCACCGGGTCCAGGCCAAGGACACGCACCGTGCCCTGGTCGGGCCGCCGGTAGCCCTCGCAGATCTCGACGGTGGTCGTCTTGCCCGCGCCGTTCGGCCCCAAAATACCGGTGACCGCGCCGCGCGCCGCGCTCAGCGTCAACCCGTCCACCGCCGCCGTATGGCCGTACCGCTTGACCAGGCCGCCGATTTCGACGGCCGGCAGCTGCGGGACGGTACTCACGGACGCGAGTCTACGGGGGGCAGGATCCGCGCCGCGCGACACCGGTCACCTCGGCCCGCCCTGGGGCGTAGTCACCGAGGTTCCCTGCAGCAGGGTGCGGAGCCCGGCGATCTCGATGACCTGCGCCCTCCGCGGGAAGACCTTGCCCAGGAGGACGTCGCGGGCCTGGGCGTCGGGGTCGTCTGTGCCATCGGACAGGACGTATAGCCGGTAGTCGCGGTCGGCCGCCTCGATGAGCGTGGACAGCACGACGCCGCTGGTGCTGAGCCCGGCCAGGACCAGGGTATCGATGCCCCGGTCGCGCAGTTGCCGGTCGAGGTCGGTAGTGGACATGGCACCCACCCGGGTCTTACGCACCACGATGTCGCCCGGCTGGGGAGCCAGCCGGTTGTCGATGGCGGTTGACCGGTCCTCGTCGTGCATCAGGTGGTTCTCGCCGACCCGGGAGAAGATCGCGTTAGTGGGCGGGATGGCCGCCCAGTCGGCCTCGGTGAACGCCACCCGGACGTAGGCGATCGTGCCGCCATGGTCCCGCACGTCGGTGATGGCCTGCTGCACACGGGCCAGCAGCGAGTCGAGCCCGGGCATTCTCTCCACGACTCCGTGCTGGAAATCCATGACGAGCAGCGCGGTGCGCTTCGGGTCAATGGTGGGGGCGGGACTGGTCATGCGTTCTCCTAAAAGTCGTCGGTGGCCCGGGGTGACGCCGTAACGGCGTGAAAATTGTCAAGGCTGCCCCACCGCGACGGGCGGGGGCCTGCTGCCGCTGATGGCAGGGCCGGTGGCTGTGACCGGGTCCGCGGA
>JBAUAY010000916.1:0-20607 GCA_049676235.1 Streptosporangiaceae bacterium | reverse complement strand
CGTCGGTCTCGTCCGGCTGGTGCCGCCGGCGACGGCCGACCCGGATCGCGATCCGGGCGAGCCTGGCCTGATGTGCCTGCGCCCGCATCTCGCGGCCGCGCTGGGCGGTCAGTTCACGGGCAAACTCGGGATGCATGGTTCCTCCTCGGCCTGGGGAACCTCGTCTGGCTCCCCACATCCTCAAGATTCGCCGTAAGGCCCCTCCTCCCACATCGGGCGGATGCCTTATCTTCCGCGCCACCAAAGGCCTAGGCCGCCCTAAGTCCCCGCGGCGTGGGCCTAAGCCGTCTTAGCCCAGGTCAGGACGCTAGATATTGGGCTTGAGGGTGCTGTCGGGGCGGAGCGCGCCGTCGTCGCCGAGGTCGTTGAGCACGGCTGGCAGGCCGACGTTGAGCATCTTCCTGCGGACGTGGCCCAGCAGCTTGGCCATGAAGACCCCGCCGACTCCGGTGAAGCCGGTGTGCTCATAGATAAAGCGCGTACCGCCGGCGTGGGGCTTGAGCCGGTAGGCGACCTCGGTCACGTCGCCGCCCCCGCCGTCGGCCCACGAGTAGCGCAGCAGCGACGGCTCGTTCACCTCGAGCACCTCGCAGTCGACGACGCCGCTCCAGCCGGGCTTGGGCTTGGCCACGAACCGGAACTTCGTGCCCACGGTGGTGGCGAATCCTTCCGGCCGCCCGCCGGCGCCGGTCGCGGTCCACAGCGGGATCAGCGCCGGATCGGTCACGGCGCGCCAGACCTTCGCGGGGGGATAGGGGTAGTCACGCACGATGCGGATGTCACTCACGGGAACTCCTCGGACGGAAGAACGATGCTCTTTCAGTTGCTATAAAATTATAGTAACAGAAAAAATACCGACACTAGATTATGATGGGGACATGAGGACCCGGACGGTGGAATGGCCGGTGCCGCCCGCCGCGCGGACCGGGGTACCACAGGGCGAAGGACTGCGGGAGCGCAAGAAGCGCCTGACGCGCCAGCGGCTATCCGACACCGCGACCCAGATGTTCCTGGAGCAGGGCTTCGACGCCGTCCGCGTGACGGAGATCGCCGAGGCGTGCGGGGTGTCCGAGAAGACGGTCTTCAACTACTTCCCCACCAAGGAGTCGCTGATCCTGGACCGCCTGGAGGCCACGGTGGCCTCGCTGCGGACCGGCCTGGCCGAGCCCGAGGTCCCGCCGGTCCAGGCGGCGCTGCGGATCCTGGACGGTGAGCTGGGCGCCATGACGTCCTGGCTGGCCGCCCAGGACGACCCGGTCCAGGCCGGCGTCATGGTCCAGCGCTTCGGCGCCCTGATCGCAGCCACCCCGTCATTGCGGGCTCATCAGAGCGACATGATGGACCAGTTCACCGCCGTGGCCGCCGCGATCCTGGCCGAACGCGCCGGCCTGAGCCCGGAGGACCCGGAGCCGCAGATCACGGCCACCGCCCTGCTCGGCTTGTGGCGCATCCAGTTCCAGGCCCTGTCGAGGTACCTGGACGGCACCCGCACTCCCGCGCAGGTCCACCAGGCGGTGACCGCCGACGTCCGCCGGGCCGCCCAGCTCATCAACACCGGACTGAACTCGCTCACGGCCACCGCGCCCGGCCCGGACCAGCGGTTAACGGCTCGGTTCGCCCGGGCGGGCTGGTTCAGCGGTTCGGGGCGCTTCCGTCGTGGGAGTTCGGGGCGCTTCCGTCGTGGGAGGCGGTGTTTCCGGCGTCGCGGCTGGGGTTGGTGTGAACCTGGCCGAGGCGACGTAGGCCACCACGACCGCCACGATCACCAGCGGCATGACGGCCACGCCGTCTGAGGCCAGCAGCAAGGAGGCGAGCAAGACGGAGGTCAGCGGCAGCCTGAGCATCACGACGGACATCGCGCCGACGCCCATGGCGACACCGTCGATCAGCGGCAGCCCCGGCAGGTGCGACAGCGCGATGCCGCCCGCGGCCCCGACGAACAGGGCCGGGAAGGTGGGACCGCCGCGGAAGCTGCTCAGGGACACGCCGTAGGCCAGGCTCTTGCAGGCGATGAGGAGCAGCAGTGCGCCGACGGTGTAGCTGGCGCTGTTGCTGATGAGCGGGCCGAGCGCGGATTGCCCGGAGAACAGCACCTCGGAGGAGGCCTTTCCTGTCGACGCGGCGAATATGATCGCCAGGCCCGCGACGGCCAGGCCGACGGCCGGCGTGAGCAGGAGGATCCGCCGCTCGACATGCGGCCGCAGGAACAGGCCCAGCCACCGGATCCCGGAGCCGAGCGGGACAGCTAGCAACCCGATCACCAGCGCCCACAAGAATCCGGCGCCCGTGGGCCCACCGACGTGCGGGAGGCCGGGAATCGCCAGCGAGAACGTGCCGAGCCCGGTCCAGGCGTCCAGGCCGATGAAGATGAGCGATCCGACGCCCGCGGCCAGCAGGCCAGGTACCAGCACGAGCTGCATCATGGCGCCGCCCAGGCCGGAGGCTTCCATCAGCAGGAACGCGCCGGTCAGGGGCGAGCCGAGCAGGGTGCTGATGGCAGCGAAACTCCCCGCGGCGGCCATCACGGACTGGACTCGGGCCGGAGCGTCCCGCTTGACCAGGCGAACCGCGAGGGCGCCGAGCCCGGCGCCGAGGGCGATCAGCGGCGCTTCAGGCCCGAGCACCACGCCCAGGCACAAGGTGGCAAAGGCCGCGAGGATGATGCCGGGAAGCTCGATCCCCGTCGGCGGGCTGCCGCCCGCCTTGAACCCGTCGGCTGGGGAATGGCCGCCCGTGCCGGGCAGGTACCGCAGCGTCAAGCTCACTAGCACCCCGGCCAGCAGCAGCGGCAAAATTGGCCACCACAGGGGTTCGCCGTGGAAGCCAAGCCCCTTGGGCAAGCTGGTGAAGATCCAGCCCTGCAGCTTGCTGACCAGCGCGAGGAAGAAGTAGGCCACGGCCGAGACGGGGACGCCGATAATCGCGGCCAGGACCAGCAAGACCAGGTAACTCTTGGACCGCAGCATCGCCAGCGGATCGGGAGGTGTCGTCATCAGCGTCCTCCTAAGCCAAGGCCTCACGGCCCACGCGGAAAACAGGCCAGTTGCGCGAGCGGTCCGGTACCGCCCGGCCTTCCCTCGGTCAATCTTTATCCGGTCGCAGCCGCCACCACCCCACCTGCGCAGGGTGATTACTCAAGCCCCAATTCAGCCCGGGCCAGGCGCTGGCAACGTCCTCGGCAGGATTCCAAGCTGACGGCGACGGCGCGGGCGGCGGGAGTCTGAGTGACCTGGCTCACCAGCCGGTCAGGGTGAGATCGAAGATGTAACGCGAAGCACGGTACAGGTGGTGGCCGTATTCCACTGCGCGCCCCTGGTCGTCGTAGGCCGAACGTTCCATGGTCAGCAGCGACGCTCCCTTGCGCTCGCCGAGTGCCCGGGCCTCGGCCGCGGTCGCGGCTCGCGCCCCGATGGCCTGCTTGGCGATCCGCATGGTGACGCCGCTCGCCCGGAGCAGGTGGTACAGCCCCTGCGCCTCCAGGTCCGCCGGGGCCAGGCGCAGCAGTTGCACCGGAACGTGGTTGCGCATCAGCGCCAGCGGCTCGGCGTCGGCGTACCGCAGCCGCTCGAAGACGTACACCGGCGTTCCGGCGGCGACGCCGAGCGTGACCGCGATGGCATCGGACGCCGCCTCGGTCCGGAAGCTGACCACCCGGGTAGAAGGGGTCTGGCCGGTCTTCGCCAGATCGTCATACAGGCTGGTCAGCCCCACCTCCCGGGCGACCTTCGTGTGGACGACCTGCGTCCCGATCCCGCGCTTGCGGACCAGCAGCCCGCGGCCCACGAGGTACTCGATCGCCCGGCGCATGGTCGGCCTGGACAAGCCAAGCTGGTCGGCCAGGTCGGTCTCGTTCTCGAGCCGCGTTCCCATCGGGAGTTCACCGGACTCGATCATCTGCTCCAGGTGCTGCGCGACCTGGAAGTAGAGGGGGACCGGACTGCTCCGGTCGACCCGGATGGGCATGGCGGCAGGGTTCACGGACGCTCTTTCGCGGCGGGAAATTTCGATAACCGTCCCATTATGTCACCAGGTCATCAGGTTGATAGCAGATCAAGACGTAAATATGTCTAGACATACTCTTGACCTGACTGAAACACAGGCGTAAAAAGTTAGCAACTCAGAAGTATTTCTAAGCGAAGCCCCAGGGAGGAAGCCTCGATGCAGGTGAGACGTTCCGAAAGGCCGGAAACACCCCGAGGGGCCGAACGGGTCTGGGCATCCGCGTGACCGCCTTCGAGGTGCTCACCATGGGACGCATCGGCGTCGATCTGTACCCGCAGCAGATCGGCGTGGGGCTGGATAAGGCAGAGACCTTCGGCAAGTATCTCGGCGGCAGCGCGACCAACGTCGCGGTCGCGGCGGCCAGGTACGGACGGCGCACCGCGGTCATCACCCGCACCGGCCAGGACCCGTTCGGCACGTTCATCCACACGGCGCTGCGCCGCTACGGCGTCGACGACCGGTACGTCACCGCGGTGCCGGGACTGCCCACGCCGGTGACGTTCTGCGAGATCTTCCCCCCCGATGACTTCCCGCTGTACTTCTACCGCTGGCCGAAGGCGCCGGACCTGGAGATCCGCGCCGACGAGCTGGACACCGACGCCATCGGCGAGGCGGGCGTCTTCTGGGTGACCGTCACCGGGCTGTCGCAGGAGCCCAGCCGCACCGCGACCCTGGCCGCCCTGGAAGCAAGGAAACGGCGGGACATCACGGTCCTGGACCTGGATTACCGGCCGATGTTCTGGCCGTCGCGGGAGGAGGCCCGGCGCTGGGTTCAGCAGGCGCTGCCCCACGTGACCGTCGCGGTGGGCAACCTGGATGAGTGCGAGACGGCGGTAGGGCAGCGGGAGCCGCTGGCCGCCGCGCAGGCCCTGCACGACTTCGGCGTGAACCTGGCCGTCGTCAAGCAAGGCCCCAAGGGCGTGCTGGCGCACGATCGCAACACCGCCACTGAGGTAGCACCGGTGCCGGTCAAGGTCCTGAACGGCCTCGGCGCTGGTGACGCGTTCGGCGGAGCGCTATGCCACGGGCTGCTGGCCGACTGGGACATCGAGCGCGTGATGCGCTTCGCGAACGCCGCCGGGGCCATCGTGGCGTCGCGGCTGGCCTGCTCGGACGCCATGCCAACGGCGGCCGAGGTCACCGGGCTGCTGGCCGACGGACCACGGGAGGCTACCAGTGCATGATCAGCTCCAGGCCATCCTCGACGCGCGCACGCGCCGCCCGCAGGCCATCGCCGAGGCGGCCGCGCGGCGCAGACGCCGGGCGTCGCTGCTGGGGGAGGACAACCAGCTGTTCATCATCGCCGCCGACCACCCGGCGCGCGGCGCGCTGCGGGTCGGCGACCGGCCGATGGCCATGTCCGACCGGGTGGACCTGCTCGAGCGGATGTCGCTCGCGCTGTCCCGGCCCGGCGTCGACGGCGTGCTCGGCACCGCGGACATCATCGAGGACCTGCTGCTGCTCGGCGCGCTGGATGACAAGGTGGTCATCGGCTCGATGAACCGCGGCGGCCTGGCCGGGACGGTCTTCGAGATCGACGACCGGTTCACCGGGTACGACGCGGCGGCGATCGCGGCGATGGGGTTCGACGGCGGCAAGATGCTGTTCCGCATCGACCCCGGCGATCCCGCCACCGCCTCCGCCATGGAGGCCTGCGCCCGGGCGGTCAGCGACCTCGCCTCGCACGCCCTGATGGCGATGGTCGAGCCGTTCATCTCCCACCAGGTCGACGGCCGGGTGCGTAACGACCTGTCGCCCGAGGCGGTGATCCGGTCCATCGTGGTCACCTCGGGCCTGGGCAACACCTCGGCCTACACCTGGCTCAAGGTGCCGGTCGTGGACGACATGGAACGAGTGCTGGCCGCCTCCACGCTGCCCGCCCTGCTGCTCGGCGGTGAGGTCAGCGCCGACCAGGACGCCGCCTTCGACCGCTGGCACAAGGCGCTGCAGATGCCGTCCGTGCACGGGCTGGTGGTGGGCCGGACGCTGCTCTTCCCGCCCGACGATGACGTGGTCGGCGCGGTCGACACGGCCGTCAGCCTGATGCGGGGGTAAGGATGGACAACAAGCTCTACATCCCCCGCGGCCGCAGCGGTGATCACGCCTTCTCCCTGGTCGTGACGCCTGAACAAGCCGGCTGGACCTACAGCGGCCTGCGCGTGCTGCACCTGCCGCCCGGCGGGACGCACACCTGGTCCACCGGCGAGGACGAGCTGCTGGTCCTGCCGCTCGCCGGCTCGGCGACGGTGGCCTGTCAGGGCCAGACCTTTGAACTCCAAGGCCGCCGGAGCGTGTTCTCCCGCGTCAGCGACTTCTGCTACGCGCCGCGCGACGCCACGGTCACCGTGGCGTCCGCGGGCGGCGGCACGTTCGCCATCCCCTCGGCCCGCTGCCGACGACAGCTGCCGCCCCGCTACGGCCCGGCCGAGGCCGTGCCGGTGGAACTGCGCGGGGCCGGCCAGGCCAGCCGGCAGGTCAACAACTTCTGCTCCCCCGAGGCGTTCGAGTGCGACAAGCTCATCGCCGTCGAGGTCCTCACGCCGGGCGGGAACTGGTCGTCCTACCCGCCGCACAAGCACGACGAGACGCGCGAGGACGAAGCCGAACTCGAGGAGATCTACTACTTCGAAACCCCCGGGCTCGCCTACCAGCGGGTCTACGGCACTCCCGGGCGCCCCATCGACGTCCTGGCCGAGGTCAGCTCGGGCGACGTGGTGCTCATCCCGCACGGCTGGCACGGACCGTCGATCGCCGGCCCCGGCTACGACCTCTACTACCTCAACGTCATGGCGGGCCCGGCGGCCGAACGTGCCTGGCGCTTCTGCGACGACCCGGCCCACGCCTGGATCCGCGCCACCTGGGCCGGCCAGGCCATCGACCCCCGGCTGCCCCTCACATCGGCAACTGAGACGTCAGCGACAGAACAGGAGAGATGACCGTGAGCACCGTACGCCTCACCGTGGCCCAGGCCCTGGTCCGCTTCCTCGCTAACCAGTACAGCGAGCGCGACGGCGTGCGGCAGCGGTTCATCGCGGGCTGTTTCGGCATCTTCGGGCACGGCAACGTGGCGGGCGTCGGCCAGGCCCTGCTCCAGGCGGCCCTGCTCCAAACGGCGGAGACCGGCGAGGCGGACCTGAAGTACTACCTGGCCCGCAACGAGCAGGCGATGGTGCACGCGTCGGTCGGCTTCGCCCGGATGCGGAACCGGCTGCAGGCCTTCGCCTGCACCGCCTCGATCGGCCCGGGCTCGACCAACATGATCACAGGAGCCGCGCTGGCCACCATCAACCGCATCCCGGTCCTGCTGCTGCCCAGCGACTTCTTCGCCACCCGGGTCGCCAGCCCGGTGCTGCAGGAACTCGAGGACCCGCGATCGGCCGACGTCAGCGTCAACGACGCGTTCCGGCCGGTGTCCAGGTACTGGGACCGGATCAACCGTCCGGAGCAGCTGCCGTCGGCGCTGCTGGCCGCGATGCGCGTGCTCACCGATCCGGCCGAGACCGGCGCGGTGACGCTCGCGCTGCCGCAGGACGTGCAGGCCGAGGCCCACGACTGGCCAGAAGATCTTTTCGCCGAACGGACCTGGTACGTGCCTCGCCCAATCCCCGAGCCCGCCGCCCTGGACCGGGCCGTCGCGGTGCTCCGGTCCGCGCGCACGCCGCTCATCATCGCGGGCGGGGGCGTCATCTACTCCGAGGCCAGCGCGGCGCTGCTCCGCTTCGCCGAGGCGACGGGGATCCCGGTGGCCGACACCCAGGCGGGCAAGGGCGCGCTGGCCTGGGATCACCCCGGCGCCGTCGGCGGCGTCGGCGCGACTGGCTCACCGGTCGCCAACGCGCTGGCCGGCGAGGCCGACGTGGTGCTCGGTATCGGCACCCGCTACAGCGACTTCACCACCGCCTCGCGCACCGCCTTCCAGCACCCCGGCCTGCGGTTCGTGAACCTCAACATCGCGGCGTTCGACGCCGGCAAGCACGCGGGCGTCTCGCTGGTCGCCGACGCGCAGGCCGGCCTTGAGGCGCTCACCGAGGCCATGG
This sequence comes from Streptosporangiaceae bacterium, assembly GCA_049676235.1. Lineage (GTDB taxonomy): Bacteria > Actinomycetota > Actinomycetes > Streptosporangiales > Streptosporangiaceae > Palsa-504. The sequence goes on along the minus strand of JBAUAY010000916.1, from coordinate 12,568 downwards.
CCGGCTACCGGGTCGACGAGTCGTACAGCGCCCGGGCCCGGGACCTGGACACCAGGTGGCGCCAGGTGGTGGACCACGCGTATCACCTGGGTCACCAGCCGCTTCCGGCGCAGACCGAGATCCTCGGCGCGCTGAACGAGTTCATGGCCGAGCGGGACGTGGTCGTGCAGGCCGCCGGGAGCATGCCCGGGGACCTGCAGATGCTGTGGCGCGCCCGCGACCCGAAGCAGTACCACGTCGAGTACGGCTACTCGTGCATGGGCTATGAGATCGCCGGCGGCCTGGGCGCCAAGCTGGCCGATCCGGGGCGCGAGGTCTTCGTGCTCGTCGGCGACGGGTCCTACCTGATGATGGCGAGCGAGATCGTCACGGCGGTGTCCGAGCGGATCAAGCTGAACATCATCCTGGTCGACAACCGCGGCTTCGGCTCCATCGGCTCGCTCTCGGAGTCACTGGGCTCCCAGCGGTTCGGCACCAGCTACCGCTACCGCAACCCGGAGACCGGGCTGCTCGACGGCGGCGTCCTGCCCGTCGACCTCGCGGCCAACGCGGCCAGCCTCGGCGCGGACGTGCTCAGGACCCGGACCGTCAAGGAGTTCGTGGCCGCGCTCGAGCAGGCCAGGGCGTCGGACCGGACCACTGTCGTCTACATCGAAACCGACCCGCTCGCCCCCGCCCCAGCCTCGGAGAGCTGGTGGGACGTGCCCGTCTCCGAGGTCGCCGCCCTGGAGAGCACCCAGAAGGCCCGTGCCGCGTATGAGGCGGCCAAGCGCGATCAGCGGCTTTACCTATAGAAGGACTGAAATTACGGATGCGTACTATCCAGCAGCGCACTATTCAGCAGCGCACTATCCAACACTGGATTGCCGGCTCGGAGACGACCGGAGCCTCGACGAGGTTCGGCACGGTCTGGAACCCCGCCAACGGGACGGAGCAGGCCCAGGTCGCGCTGGCCGAACCGGCCGATGTGGACGCCGCCGTGGGCGCGGCGACCAAGGCGTTCGAGGAATGGCGCGACGTCTCGCTCATCCGCCGGGCGCGTGTCATGTTCGCCCTGCGTGACCTCATGGAGCGGCACCTGGACGAACTGTCCGAGATCGTCGCCGACGAGCACGGCAAGGTCGTCTCCGACGCCAAGGGCGAGGTCATCCGCGGCCTGGAGGTCGTGGAGTACGCGTGCGGCATCCCGACCCTGCTCAAGGGCGAGTACTCCGAGCAGGTCTCCACCGATGTGGACGCGTACTCGTTCCGGCAGCCGCTCGGCGTCTGCGCCGGGATCACCCCCTTCAACTTCCCCGTCATGGTGCCCATGTGGATGCATCCCATCGCGATCGCCGCCGGTAACACCTTCGTCCTCAAGCCGAGCGAACGCGACCCGTCCGCGTCGAACTTCATCGCCCGCCTGTACGCCGAGGCCGGGCTGCCCGCGGGTGTCTTCAACGTCGTGCACGGGGACAAGTCCGCCGTCGACGCGATCCTGGATCACCCTGGCATCCAGGCCGTCAGCTTCGTCGGCTCGACGCCGATCGCCCGGTACGTGCACCAGCGGGCGACGGCGAACGGCAAGCGCGTGCAGGCCCTCGGCGGGGCGAAGAACCACGCCGTGGTGCTGCCCGACGCGGACATGGAGTTCGCCGCCAACCACATCACCGCGGCGGGCTACGGATCGGCCGGCCAGCGGTGCATGGCCATCTCCGCGGTCGTCGCCGTGGGTGACGCGGGTGACGCCCTGGCCGCGAAGCTGAAGCAAAAGGCCGAGGACACCAAGGTCGGTCCGGGCCGCGACCGGGCGTCCGATATGGGCCCGGTGGTCACGCCGGAGGCCAGGGACCGCATCATCGGCTACGTCGGCCGCGGCGAGCAGGCCGGCGCCACGCTCGTCGTCGACGGCCGCGGCCTGAACGTGGCCGGCCACGAGAACGGCTTCTTCGTCGGCCCGTGCCTGTTCGACCACGTCACCACCGACATGGACATCTACACCGACGAGATCTTCGGCCCGGTGCTCGTCATCCTCCGGGCCGAGACGTTTGGCGAGGCCATCGACGTCGTCAACGCCAACCCCTACGGCAACGGCACCGCGATCTTCACCTCCAGCGGGCAGGCGGCGAAGAAATTCCAGCATGAGGTCCAGGTCGGGATGATCGGCATCAACGTCCCGATCCCGGTGCCGATGGCCTTCTACTCCTTCGGCGGGTGGAAGGACTCGCTGTTCGGCGACACCCACGTGCACGGCCCCGAAGGCATCCGCTTCTACACCCACGCCAAGGCCGTCACCAGTCGCTGGCCAGACAGCGCCCCTCAAGAGCACCACAGTACGCACATGCATTTCCCGACCGCCACCTGACCGTAACGGCCAGGTCCACCCCGCAAACCAGGCAGATCGTCCTCACACGGAGGTATCAGATGTTCGGATCAAGAAAGCGAGCACTAGGCATCGCGGTGATGGCGATTCTCGCCCTCGTGCTGGCCGCCTGCTCATCCACCGGCGGCAAGAGGGCCGCCGAGGCGGCCGCGGCGGGCCAAACGAACGTGGCGGCCGGCCACGCTAACACGCCGCATTACACGATCGCGATGATCACCCACGCCGCGCCGGGCGACACCTTCTGGGACATCATCCGGGCCGGCGCGACCGCCGCGGCCGCCAAGGACAACATCACGTTGAAGTACTCCAGTGACCCCGACCCCACCAAGCAGGCCCAGCTGATCACGGACGCGATCAACAGCAAGGTCAACGGTATCGCGGTCACCGACCCGGCCCCGGCGGCCATCTGCCCGACGGTCAAGGCGGCCAGGGCGGCCGGGATCCCCGTGGTCATGTTCAACGCGGGCGTCAACAACTGGCAGCAGTGCGGCGGAATGATGTTCTTCGGGCAAGACGAATCCATCGCGGGCGTCGCGGCGGGCAAGCGGCTCGCGTCGGAAGGCGCCAAGAACGTGCTCTGCGTGCTGCAGGCCCAGGGCCAGGTCCAGCTCGAGGCCCGGTGCGCGGGCGTGAAGCAGGGCCTCGGTTCCGAAGGCACGATGAGCAAGCTCTACGTGAACGGCGAGGACAACTCGGCCATGCTGTCCTCGATGACCGCCGAGCTCACCAGGAACAAGAGCATCGACGCGGTCATCACCCTCGGCGCGCCGGTCGCGCTCGTCGCCATCCAGGCCATCGCCACCGCGCACAGCCCCACCAAGCTCTACACCTTCGACACCAACGCGGCGGAGATCGCCAAGATCAAGTCCGGGGCGGTGCAGTGGGCGGTGGACCAGCAGCCGTACCTGCAGGGCTATGAGTCGGTCGACTCGCTGTGGCTCTACCTGACCAACGGCAACGTCCTCGGCGGCGGCCTGACCGTGCTGACCGGCCCGGCCTTCATCGACTCCAGCAATGTCGCCCAGGTGGCTGCCTACGCAGCGCGGGGCACCCGCTAAGAGATTGTCGTGCGGGCCACCCCCTTCAGGTGACCCGCACGCAGAAAGAGAGGTTTTCATGACTGCGACAGCGGAAGCTCCTGTCACCCCGCCGCCGATCCGCGATGAGCGGATGGGCCGGAAGTCGGGCCTGGCCCGGCTGCTGGCCCGTCCCGAGGCCGGCGCGGTGGCCGGTGCCATCGTCATCTACGTCTTCTTCTTCATCGTCGCGCCGCCGTTCCGCAACGCGTCCTCGTTCTCGAGCGTGCTGTACGTCACCTCGACCTACGGCCTGATGGTCACGCCGATCGCGCTGCTGATGATCGGCGGCGAGTTCGACCTGTCCGCCGGCGTCGCGGTCACCAGCTCGGCGCTGTGCGCCTCGTTGTTCAGCTACGAGTTCACCACCAACGCCTGGGTCGGGGTGCTGGTCGCGCTGGCCCTGTCCCTGCTGATCGGGTTCCTGAACGGCTGGATCGTGGTCAAGACCGGCATCCCGAGCTTCCTGGTTACCCTGGGTACGTTCTTCGTGCTCCAGGGCCTGAACATCGCCCTGACCCAGACCATCACCAACCAGGTGGCCAGCCCGGACATCTCTACCCTGCAGGGCTTCAGTTCCGCGCGGGTCGTGTTCTCGGGCAGCTTCACCATCGGGGGGGTGAACATCAGGACCAGCGTGATCTACTGGCTCGTCTTCGTCGCGATCGCGACCTGGATCCTGCTGCGGACCCGCATCGGTAACTGGATCTTCTCGGCCGGCGGCTCGCCCGTGTCCGCCCGGGCGGTGGGCGTACCGGTGGGCAGGGTGAAGATCGGCCTGTTCATGGCGGTGGGCCTGATGGCCTGGTTCACCGGCATGCACACGCTGTTCCTGTTCAACACCATCCAGACCAGCCAGGGCGTGGGCAACGAGTTTGTCTACATCATCGCGGCGGTGGTCGGCGGGTGCCTGCTGACCGGCGGCTACGGGTCCGCGGTCGGCGCCGCGATCGGCGCGCTGATCTTCGGCATGGTCAACCAGGGCATCGTCTACGCCGGGTGGAACCCTGACTGGTTCCAGACCTTCGTGGGCCTGCTGCTGCTGGGCGCGATCCTGCTCAACACCTTTATCCGGCGTCGTGCGGAGGCAGCGGCATGACTACTCCACAGAACACCCCGGTCGGCAAGCACGCCGCCCCCCAGGCTCCGCAGACCTCCCAGGAGGCCCCCCCGGCCGGCCAGGGCAACGGCGACGGCGTGCCGCTGGTCCGGCTGGTCAACGCGAGCAAACGGTACGGCGCGGTGATCGCGCTATCCGATATCACGCTGGAGGTGGGCGCCGGCGAGGTCACCTGCGTACTGGGTGACAACGGTGCCGGGAAGTCCACCCTCATCAAGATCATCGCCGGGCTGCACCAGCCGTCCACCGGCAGCTACGAGGTCGAGGGCACCCCGGTGGCCTTTAATTCCCCCCGCGAGGCGCTGGAGCACGGCATCGCCACCGTCTACCAGGACCTGGCCGTGGTGCCGCTGATGCCGGTCTGGCGGAACTTCTTCCTGGGCAACGAGGTCCGCAGGGGCCTGGGGATGAACATCCCGTTCATGAAGAAGACCTGCAAGGAAGAACTGCTGGCGATGGGCATCGACCTGCGGGATGTCGACCAGGCCATCGGCACGCTGTCCGGCGGGGAACGCCAGTGCGTGGCGATCTCCCGCGCGGTCCACTTCGGTGCCAAGGTCCTGATCCTGGACGAGCCGACCGCCGCGCTGGGGGTCAAGCAGTCCGGAGTGGTGCTGAAGTACATCATCCAGGCCCGCGAACGCGGTCTTGGCGTCATCTTCATCACCCACAACCCGCACCACGCCTACCCCGTCGGGGACCGGTTCCTCCTGCTCAATAGGGGTAAGTCCCTCGGCTACTTCGAGAAGAGCCAGATCACCAGGGACGAGCTGACCGGCCTGATGGCCGGCGGCGCCGAACTGGAGCAGCTGTCCCACGAGCTGGAAAGCGAAGGCGGCGCCGCCGCCGACCTCGGCCACGCCATGGAGGCAGATGTCGAAGAGCTCGGCATCGCGCACCAGGCCGACACAGGCTCCGACGCCTCGGCCACGACCAGGCAGGAAGGATCGTCTCACCCATGAGCACGACCGGCACGAGTGCCGGACCGGAGGCGCGCAACCACGCGCGCCTCCGGCTCGGCACCTGCCCGGACTCCTGGGGGGTGTGGTTCGTCGAGGACCCGCTCCAGACGCCGTGGCCGCGCTTCCTCGACGAGGTCGCCGAGGTGGGTTACCAGTGGCTGGAGCTAGGACCGTTCGGCTACCTGCCCACGGACCCGGCACGGCTGACCGAGGAGCTCGGCCGGCGCGGGCTCCAGGTGGCCGGCGGCACCGTCCACGGGTTCAGCGGGCTGCACCGGCCGGACGACTGGCCGGACATAGCCCGGATCACCCGCCAGGTCGCCGAGCTGACCGCCGCGGCAGGCGGGCGGCACGTGGTCTTCGTGCCGGTGCCCGGCTACCGCGACGACAAGACCGGCGCCTTCCTCGAGGCCGCCGAACTGGACGCCGGCCAGTGGCAGACCATGATCCGGGCCACCGACGAGCTGGGCAAATTGGTCTTCCAGGAGTACGGTCTGCGGCTGGAATTCCACCCGCACGCGGACAGCCACGTGGAGACCCAGGCGCAGACGGAGCGGTTCCTGGACGAGACCGACCCCCGGTACGTGTCGCTCTGCCTGGACACCGGCCACCTGGCCTACCGGCACGCCGACAACGTGGCCATCATCGAACGTCATCGCGACCGCATCGGATACGTGCACATCAAGCAGATGGACCCGGCCATCGTCGCGACCGCCGACCGCGAGGGCCTCGCCTTCGGGCAGGCCGTGGCCATGGGGGCCAGCTGCGAGCCGCCCAGCGGGGAACCCGTCGTCGAGGACGTGGCCAAGGCGCTGCTCGAACTCGACCGAGACCTGTTCGTGGTCGTCGAGCAGGACATGTACCCGACGGACTTCGACAAGCCGAAGCCGATCGCCCAGCGCACGTACGACTACCTGCGCAGCGTCGGCATCGGGGAGGACCGACCATGACAGTCGGGGTTGGCGTCATCGGCGTCGGCATGATCGGCCAGGACCACATCCGCAGGATCTCGCAGGTCCTCACCGGCGGATCCGTCACGGCCGTCAACGACGTCGACACAGCCCGCGCCGGGCAGGCCGCGGCGGGCCTGCCCGGCGCGGCAGTACACGCGACGGCCGCCGATCTCATCGCGGACGCAGGCGTCGACGCGGTGCTCGTCGCGTCCTGGGGCGCCGCCCACGAGGAGCAGGTCGTGGCGGCGATCGGTGCCGGCAAGCCGGTGTTCTGTGAGAAACCGCTCGCGCCCACCAGCGACGCCTGCCTGCGGATCATGGACGCCGAGATGACCTCAGGCCGCAGGTTGGTCCAGGTCGGCTTCATGCGCCGCTACGACGCGGGCTACCAGGTCATGAAGGCCACGGTGGAGGACGGCAGCATCGGCGCGCCGCTGCTGATGCACTGCGCGCACCGCAATCCGTCCGTGCCGCCCTACGGCTTCACCACCGAAATGATCATCAGCGACTCGTCGGTCCACGAGATCGACCTGGTCCGGTGGCTGTTCGGCGAGGAGATCGTGGCCGCGAGCGTCTTGGTGCCCCGCCGCAGCCGCCAGGCACCCGACGGCGTGCAGGACCCGCTGATCCTGCAGCTCGAGATGGCCAGCGGCGTGCTCATCGACGACGAGCTATTCATCAGCGCCCAGTACGGCTACGACGTCCGCGGTGAGGTCGTCTGCGAGAGCGGGACGGTCGCCCTCGAGGACGTCAGCGAGGTGACCGTGCGAGCGGCCAGGCGGCATGGCGGCCGCGTCCCCGTCGACTGGCGCGACCGGTTCATCCGTGCCTATGACGCCGAGCTGCAGGACTGGCTAACGGCGGTGGCCGCCGGGACGTCGACCGGCCCGAGCTCGTGGGACGGCTACGCCGCCGCCGCGGTCACGGACAGCGCCCTGGAGGCATTGCGCACCGGCCAGCGCATCGCGGTGACCATGCCGGAACGCCCCGAGTTCTACGCAAAGGCACAATGATGAAGATCGCGCTGGACCCCTACATGTTCCGCCGCGTCCCGCTGACCGAACTGCCCGGCCTGGTCGCGGACCTCGGGTACTCCTACATCGAGCTCTCGCCGCGCGAGGACTTCCTGCCGTTCTTCGTGCACCCGCGAGCGGACAGGGCGCAGATCGCGGCGTTCTCCCGGGCGCTGTCGGCGGCCGGCGTGCAAGTCTCCTCGGTGCTGCCGCTGTACCGGTGGTCCGGCCCGGATGAGGACGAGCGCCAGGCGGCGGTGCGCTACTGGAAGCGGGCCATCGAGATCGCCGTCGACCTCGGCGTGAACGTGATGAACTCCGAGTTCAACGGCCGGCCCGAGGCGCCCTCGGTCAGCGAGGCCCAGTTCTGGCGCTCGCTGGAGGAACTGCTGCCGGTCTTCGAGCGGGAGGGCATCCGGCTGGTGCTCGAACCGCATCCGGACGACTTCGTCGAGGACGGCCGGGCCGGCGTCGATCTCGTCCGCGGCATCGACAAGGACTGGGTGTCGTTCCTGTACTGCGCGCCGCACACCTTCCATCAGGGCGGTGACATCGAGGGAATTATCAAGTACGCCGGGCCGCTCCTGACGCACGTGCATATCGCGGACTCGTTCGACCACCGCGCCTCGTCCGGTCTGCGCTACATCGTGAACCCACCCGGCTCGGCCGCCCGCGTGCACCAGCATCTCGACATCGGCCAGGGCGACGTGGACTGGGACCTGTTCTTCCGCACGCTCACCGAGGCGGACTTCGACGGCATCGCCACCGTCTGCGTCTTCGCCTGGGAGGAACGAGCCCGCGAATCGTCCGCCTACAACCTGGAGCAGATCCGCCAGTACCTGGCGAAACACGGCGGGTCGTGAGCGTGTCCGGATCTGCGCTGGTGGCCGCGCTGATCAGCGTGAGAGCGGAGCCCAGGGCACGCACCGCGGCTCGTTCGGAAGGAAAGTAAGGATCGTACGGTTCAATAGACTAGAAGAGGTCACCTGATCCGGTGACGCACTCCAGACACCGAACGAACGAGACTCACGCATGCCTGCACAGCAGACCGCGATCGCCCAGACCACTATCGCGACCAGGGACGACCTGCGTAACGTCGCCATCGTCGCGCACGTCGACCACGGCAAGACCACGCTGGTCGACGCGATGCTGTGGCAGTCAGGCGCGTTCCGCGCGAACGCGAACGTGGCCGAGCGAGTCATGGACTCCGGTGACCTGGAGCGGGAGAAGGGCATCACGATCCTGGCCAAGAACACCGCGGTGCGGCACGCCGGGCTGACGATCAACATCGTGGACACCCCCGGGCACGCGGATTTCGGTGGCGAGGTAGAGCGCGGCCTGTCCATGGTCGACGGCGTGCTGCTGCTCGTGGACGCCAGCGAGGGACCGCTGCCGCAGACCAGGTTCGTGCTGCGCAAGACGCTGGAAGCCGGGCTGCCGGTGATCCTCGTGGTCAACAAGGTGGACCGGCCCGACGCGCGGATCGCCGAGGTGGTGGACGCCTGCTACGAGCTGTTCATCGACCTGGACGCCAGCGAGGACCAGATCGAGTTCCCGATCGTGTATGCCTCCGCGCGGGCCGGGCGGGCCTCGCTGACGCGGCCCGCCGACGGCGAGATGCCCGATTCGCCGGACCTGGAGCCGCTGTTCACGATGCTGAAGGCGACCGTCCCGGCGCCCGCGTACGAGGTCGGCTCGCCGCTGCAGGCTCATGTGACCAACCTGGACGCCTCGTCCTACCTGGGGCGCATCGCGCTGTGCCGGATCCGCAACGGCACGATCTCGCGCGGCCAGCAGGCCGCCTGGTGCCGCCGGGACGGGTCCATCGAGAGAGTCAAGATCTCCGAGCTTTACCTGACCGATGCGCTCGAGCGGGTGCAGGCCGACTCGGCCGGTCCCGGGGACATCGTGGCCATCGCCGGTATCCCGGACATCATGATCGGGGAGACGCTGGCCGACGTGGACGACCCGCGGCCGCTGCCGCTGATCACCGTGGACGAGCCGGCCATCTCGATGACGATCGGCGTGAACACCTCGCTGCTGGCCGGCCGCCAGCCGGGCGCCAAGGTCACCGCCCGGCTGGTCCGGGACCGGCTGAACCGCGAGCTGGTCGGCAACGTGTCGCTGGCCGTGCTGCCGACCGAGCGGCCGGACACCTGGGAGGTCCGCGGCCGCGGTGAGCTCGCGCTGGCCGTGTTGGTGGAGACGATGCGGCGGGAGGGCTACGAGCTGACCGTGGGACGGCCCGCCGCCGTCACGCGCGAGGTGGACGGCGCCGTGTTCGAACCGGTGGAGCGGCTCTCGGTGGACGTGCCCGAGGAGTACCTGGGCACGGTCACCTCCCTGATCGCGGTGCGGCGGGGCCGGATGGAGTCGATGACCAACCACGGCACGGGCTGGGTCAGGCTCGAGTTCATCGTGCCCGCGCGCGGCCTGATCGGCTTCCGCACCCAGTTCCTCACCGAGACCCGCGGCACCGGGATCATGCACCACGTCTTCGAGGGATACGAGCGATGGCTGGGGGCCCTGCGGGGCCGCGCGACCGGTTCCCTGGTCGCGGACCGGGCCGGCAGCGCGTCCGCGTACGCCATGTTCAACCTGCAGGAGCGCGGGTCGTTGTTCATCGCCCCGGGCACCGAAGTGTACGAGGGGATGATCGTCGGGGAGAATTCAAGGCCCGACGACATGGACGTCAACATCACCCGCGAGCGCAAGGTCACCAACGTGCGCCAGTCCACCGGGGAGGAGCTCGAGCGGCTGGTCCCGCCGCGGCTGCTCAGCCTGGAGCAGGCGCTGGAGTTCTGCGCCGACGACGAGTGCGTAGAGGTCACCGCCGTCGCGGTGCGCCTGCGCAAAACCATCCTCGACGCCAAGGAGCGCGGCCGCGCCCGCGGCCGCGCCTCCCGCGCCATCTGAGCTGCCCCCTGGCCGAGCCCGTGCCTCCCTGTGGGTTCCGGTTTACGCTCCGCTAAATGCATTACCGGTCTCATGAACCAAATCGTTCACCAGTGCGATTGGAGCGCATTTTCTGGGGAGGATTCGGGCTCCGGGGAAACGCAAGGGGATCATGATGCACCGGATCTTCCCCAAAGCCCGTTTCTTCCCCGACCTTTCGCGGAAGCTCACACCACGGCGCGCTTGGGCACCATGACACTCACAGGCATCGCCGCATTGGACCGGCTGATCTGGCCGGCTGGCGCAGTCATCGGCCCGCCGTGGCTGTCGCGTGTCTCGCGAGCTACTGGTCCCGATCGCGGCGGAGCCGGTCCAGGACGTCGCCGGGATTGTCCGCCGCGACCCGGATCATCGCCCGGACCGCGTCGGCCAGCGACACCCGCGGCACGTCGAGCGTCACCGCGGCCGAATCCGCCCAGCCCGTCAGCTGCCGGTAGAGCTCCGGGCTCAGGTCCAGGGTGATCCTGACCGGCTTGGACCGGATCGCGGTCTGGCCCGCCGGGCGCGCGTCTGGTTCCGCGCGCCTAGCCGCCGCGGCCGCCATCTGCGCTTTCCGCTGTTCTCGCTGACTGGTCATGCTCGGACCGAGCATAGGGGAGCGCACCGGTCGATGAGGTCCCGGGCCACATTGCGCCAGACGTCGCAGCCGGTCTGCTTGATCGGCAGGCCGAAGCTCTGGGCGTAGACCTCGCGTCGCGGCACCACCGTGCCCAGCACGTCGTAGCCGAGGTGCTCGAGCGCCTCGCGGGCGTCGACGGTAGAGTGCGCCCGCGCGATGCACCGGTTCAGCAGTATGGCCGAGCGGACGGGCTGGTCGCGGATCGCGCCGATCTCGGCGATCTCGTCGCGCACCGGCGTGGTGCGGTTGATCTCGATCGGGCTCGGCGCGCACGGGACGAGGATCTCGTCGGCGTACCGCAGCGCGGACCTGGCGATGCCGATATGGTCCTCGAGCTGCGGCGTGTCGATGATCACCACGTCGTCCGCCTCGGCGATCTCGGGCACCCGGCGGTGCAGTTCGCGCGAGGGCAAGGCCACGACCCGGAACGGGAAGGCCGCCTCGGGTGCCGACAGGCGCGGGTCCATGGCCGCGAGATCGGACCACTCCAGGGCGCTGCCCGAAGGGTCCGCGTCTACCAGAAGCACGCGGTTCCCGGCCTGTGCGAAAACATGGGCTAGCCAGACCGCTGATGTGGTCTTTCCCGTCCCCGGCTTCAAGTTGGCCAGGGCAATGCTCAGCCCTGTCATTCAGGCATTATCGCAGCGTCTGCGGCGTTTCGGTAGCCGATCGCCAACCTGCAGGTGAACTGGGTCCGAAGCGAGGGCAAGAATGCCCTAATAACGCAGTAATTACTGCTTCTACTGTCATGCGAATAATGGGCCTTCCTCGCCGTTATCCCATCGTTATCCACAGTATGTTGATAACTACGCAGAGTAAAATAGTGATCCGTCCGACAGCCACCTGACCTGGGATGGAACCGGGCGGGGAGCCTGGCATCCCGCCAGCTAGGGTCAGCTGATGGTGGCCCGGCGGGCGGCGAAACGCTGGTGGCGGGCGTGCTCGGGCTGGCCGAGGAAGGCTTTGAAGCGGCCCAGCCGGTAGGCCGGCCCGTCGCCTGAGTCAGCCACCTCGAGTTCGAAGTCCTGCCCGAGGTGGCGCAGGCGGCCGAGCACGGTGGCCAGGCTCAGACCCGTCGACCCGGGCGAGCCCGCGGCCAGGTCGGCGATCTGCCGGGCGGTCAGGAAGTCGGCCCGGGAACGCAGCACGCGGAACACCGGATCGTGCACGTGCGCTCGCTCAGGCACCGCGGCGGCATCCGGCGCGCCCGCGTGCTCGAGCGCGCGGCGGATGGCCGTCCCGATCGCCTCCGCGACCGGAGGCGGGAACGCGTTGCCGATCTGCCGGTAGCGCGCGGTCTTGCGGCCGCTGAACCGCCAGCCCCAGTCGTCCTGCCAGCCCTGCAGCCTGGCCACCATCTCGCAGGTCAGCCGGGGCGACAGGGCCGGGTCGGCGTCGGCGTCCGGCGCCTGGTCGGCCACGCCGATGCCATCCACGCCGAGTTCGGCCCAGGTCCGCTTGGCGCGGGTCGGGCCCAGGTCGGCGCCGCCGTGCTTCTTGGAGCCGCC
>JBAUAY010000915.1:0-2117 GCA_049676235.1 Streptosporangiaceae bacterium | reverse complement strand
AGAATACGAGCGAGCCCTGGACCTAGCCAAGGCCCAGCTCGGCCCGGTGCTGCCCGGCGAGCGGACCCAGCTGCCGCTGGCCGGCATCACCAGCGGGAACTGGCAGGACGCGCCGCTGATCAAATCGAGACTGGCCGGCGGCTACTGCCTGCGCACCGCCACCCAGGGCCCGTGCGCCTACGCCAACATCTGCGAGCACTGCCCGAACTTCCGCTCCGAGTCCAGCTTCCTGCCCGTACTGCAACTGCAGCGCGCCGACGCCGAAACGCTCGCCGCCGACGCCGCCGCCCGCGGCTGGGGCGACGAGGCAGCCCGGCACCGCCGCCTCATCGAACGGCTCGACCTGCTCATCGCCCAGGCCCATGCGAGCTGACCACGACCAGCTGACCAGGATCGAGGCCGCCTGCGCCGAGCTCGCCGCCGCCGGGCAGCCCGTCACGTTCAGGGAGGTAGCCGCCCGCGCGCAGATCAGCCGGACCACCCTCTACCGGCGGGCCGACCTGCGCGCCGTTGTCGAGGAACACCGGACCCGCGGTCAGGATGCCAGCACCCTGACCGGCCTGACCGTCCAGATCGACCAGCTGCGCCGCAGCCTCGAAGCCCTCGCCGCCAAAGTCCGCCGCCACGAGGAAACCATCCGCCGTCTCGAACGCGCCCGCAGCAAACCCGAATAGGCCCCGTCAACCCGGCACAGTTATCCACAGCCGAGGCAAGATTAGCCGGATAACCAGAGGGCCACCGAGCGCTTGAGGACATCGCGCTCCATCTGCAACTCGGCATTCTCCTTGCGCAGCCGGACCAGCTCCGCGCGCTCGTCCTCGCTCAGGACCCCGTCACCGCCGTCCCGGCGGCGCTGGTCAGCACTGACCCAATTGCCCAAGGTGCCCTCGTTGATCCCCAGATCCCGGGCCACCTGCGCGATCGGCTTGCCCGTCTCCCGGACCAGCCGCACCGCGCCGTCCCTGAAGTCCTTGTCGAACTTCCTGCGCGTCTCTCCATCGGAGAACTCCTCTCCTTTAAGAGCCACCGTCCCCCGGGGGTGATCGCATCTGCGGGAAAATCGGCGGGCGGGGTGCGGCGCCGTAACTGGCTGGGGCCTGGGGCCTGTTGTGGTGCTGCGCCTGCCGGGACTGGTGGTTTGCGGGATGATGGCGCGGGCTGCCCATGATGCCGGTGCTTCCCTGGGATAAGAGCCCGTTTAAGAGCCTGGCGCCGGGATCTTGACCCGGAGGGTCGCTTCCTGTTGCCCCGAGCACGCTGGTCAGACTTCGCGTTCACGCTGACCTGGGATCCCTGGGCAGCCCGCTGATCAACCGATCGTCATCAGCATAGGAGGGTACGGTGCGCAAGCCGCAGGTGGTCCCGGATGAGGATCACGAGGTCGTGTATGAGCGGGTGGCCGCGGTGGATGTGGCCAAGGCGTCCGGGGTGGTGTGCGTGCGGGCCCCGGACACGGAGCGTGCGGGCCGGTACGTCAACCGGATCTGGGATAACGTGCCAGCGACCCGGGCGCGGATCGCTGAGCTGGGCCGGGAACTGCTCAGCTGCCAGGTGCAGATGGTAACGCTGGAGAGCACCTCCGATTACTGGCGTATCTGGTATTACGTGCTGGAAAGCACCGGGCTGGCGGTGCAGCTGGTGTCCGCGTCGCAGGCCAGGAACCTGAAGGGCCGGCCGAAGACCGGCAAGCTGGATGCGATGTGGCTGGCCCGGCTGACCCAGTGGGGCATGCTGCGGCCCGGCTTCGTGCCGCCGGCCGCGATCCGGGCGGTGCGGGACTTCACCCGGGCCCGGCAGGACCTAGTCCGCGAGCGGACCCGCTGCCTGCAGCGGCTGGAGAAGCTGCCGGAAGACGCCATGTTCTCTGAACTACGGGACAACGTTGCAGTTCAGGAGGCTGTCCAGCCATGGCGGCGGACTACGACCATGCCCGAAAACTCCGGTTGGCAGGTCCACAAGGGTGTGACCACGGCCTGAGCGCTACTGAAAGCGGACATGCGGTGCTGAACTGGTCACCCAGTTTCTCCTCGCTGCTGCTCGTAACGTCAGCCTCAGCCGACCTGCCCGCGTGTGCGCATCGACCGTGACCTGCGACAACACCCGAACCTGCAACTCGA
>JBAUAY010000914.1:0-5288 GCA_049676235.1 Streptosporangiaceae bacterium | reverse complement strand
GGCCGGGCTCGCCGACCGCAAGCGGCCGTTCAGCCTGCTGCGGCTCACCGGGGCCCGGCTCGCCACGCTGCGCCACGTCGTCGCGCTGGAAAGCGCCGTCCCGCTGCTCGCCGTCGCCGCCGTCGCGATCGGCACCGGGTTCGCCGCCTCCGCGGAGTACGCCTCCGTGGCGCAGCACCACCCGATGGTGGCGCCTGGCGCCGCGTACTACCTCATCACCGCGGGCGGGATCCTGGTGTCCCTTGGCATCATCGCGGCCACCTTCCCGCTGCTGGCACGTATAACCGGACCCGAGGTCGCGAGAAACGAATGAACCTGCTTCCCCTCCTCTCAACGGTCCTCCGAAGACGGATTCAGGTTCCTGGGCGGGGGCTCATGGGCATGCGCTCCCGGTGACGCCACGACGTACTGCGGTCCGGCGTGCTGAGAAGCATGAGATAGAGCTGCTGAGCCCAGTAGGGCCGTGTGAGCCGTCTTGCCTCAATCTGCTCGTAAGCAGCGATCATCGACCATAGGTCACCGGTATACCCCCCTCCAGCTCGACCAGGGGTTTTATATCGTGATACGATATAAATTCACGGAACTCGTGACGGAAGTATCTGATGCACGCAGGCAACCTTTCGGAGAATCTCAGGACGGAAGCCGGGACTGCCCTGGCGGCGCCTCACGGGCCGATCATCGCCGACCCGGTCCCGGTAGGGATCGTCGGCTTTGCCATGACCACCTTCATCCTGTCCTGCGTCGACGCCGGGTTCTTCGGCGGCACCGCCGTGCCGCAGATGGGGTCCTCGGCCTCGCCGTCTGCTACGGCGGCCTCGGGCAACTGCCGGCCGGCATGAGGTAAGGACGGCGATGGTCCCGGACGACTCTGAGCCATGGTAAGGCGATGGAGGTGGCTGTGATGAGTCTCAGCGCTCGGGAGCAGGAGACCCTTCACCGCATTGCGGACGAACTCGCCGACTCTGACCCGCGCCTGGCCTCGTGGCTAGCCATGTTCGCCCGACTGACGTCGGATGATGAGATGCCAGAATGGGAAAGGATCGGGGCGCTCCGACGGGGTAATGCCCATAATGCCAGACACGGCCGGTCCCAGCCTCGTCGCAACAAGGTGCGCCGACTGTACCAGCGGGGGTTGGGCTGGTCGTGGACCGTGCTGCTGATCTGGTTCGTCGTGTCTATCGCGCTAATCGCGACCGCGCTAATCCTCGGCAACGTGGGCGGCCGGTCAACGTGCACCAGGCCCCGAACCGCGGCATGCGCCAAGCTCATACTGGTTACTGGTGAATTCCCTCCGCTCGCGAAGCGCGGCGACTGGGCCGCACCTGCGAGCTTTCGCAGCCAGCGGAACTCCTAACGAGGTGAATGGTATGGAAGTGACGTTCGCAGCCTCGGCCTTCCCGCCGCTCGCTCTGGGATTCTTCGGCCTGGGCACCGGTTACCTGATAGACGGGCCGCAGGAACTGGCCGGCTGGCCGGAACGCGACGAACGCGTGGATCGTGCCACTGGCGTGTGGGGAGTGTGGATGCCGGGATTCTGCCAGCTGGCCGAACCCGACGAACGTCGTGGACAGTTACCCCGGAATCACCCCGGAATCAGGGGTAACTGTCCACGATCAATTGATGGGACTCAGTAGTCCGCGGATTCGATGACCTCGCGGAGCGACGCGGTCCGGCGCCACGCCTCGATCATCCGGCGTTCCGCCCGCTGCTCAATCCGCTGGGCCCGGCGGAGCGTCCGCAGCCTGCGTGCGCACCGCAGTTGCTCCGCCTCTTTCAGGTTGCTGCGAGTTCGCTCCCTCGCAAGCTGTTCGGTAATAAGCATGACTGATCACTCCATGGTGTGCATCGTGCTGCTCGCGGCCGCGCGGCTCATGTCCGCCGCGCGACCGCATCTGGCTGGCGTGGCCTGAACTAAGCGGCCACCTCGGTCTTGCGAGGGCGCCCGCGAGGGCGCTTGCGCGGCACGATCGCGCCACGCATCAGCAATTCGCCGCCCCAGACGCCCCAGGGCTCCCTGCGCTCGAGCGCACCGGTCAGGCAGGCCAGCCTGGCCTTGCAGCCCCGGCACATCGCCTTGGCCGTCTCCACGTCCTCGGGAGACTCGGCGAAGAACAGCTCCGGCTCCTCCGTGCACGGAAGATCCAGGCCCACCGGGAGCGCGGTCGCCGAACCGGCCACCGCGAACTGACTCGTCTGGTTGACCTCAGGCTCGGTCACCTGCCGAACCTGGCTGGCCGACGCGACGAAGCCGACCTGATCGAATACCTGCCTGACGTCTGGCTCCTGCCGCGCCGTCACAGATCCGGGCGCCTGGAACCCCGTTGCGCCCGTCCCGCTGACGGTGGCATCGCGCCACTGCATCGGTGCCATCCCCTCTCGCTTTGCCGGTCCTAGTTGTCGTCACGGCGATCTCTCGCCCCGTCTTGGGACCTAGGCCTTGCAAATAACTAGGCCGCGGACCCTGTGTGCGGGTCCGCGGCCTCGAGGGGAGTTCTGGCCGGTCTGGCTAGACCGGTTCTCTATCTCGAGGTGGACCCGATGCGCCCTCACCAACGGCGGTGGCGCCGGTCATGTAGTTGTGGATATTCGTCTGGCCGAGCAGCGTCGCGACGGCGTCCTTCTGCTGCTGGGCGACGAATGCGGACCTGGTCCGGACACGCGGAACGGCGTGAACGACCAGGGTGGACGGCCCAGTGCCGCGGCCGGCGGCGGGCAGACCTGTCCCCGGGAGGGTGACCGCACGCGGGCTCGAAGCACCCAAGCGCGAAGCCCCGTTCAGCTCGGGCAGAGCATCGAATTTGATGTACATCACGTCGGGCACCTCCCTCCGGAGTGGTCGACAACTAGCCCACGGACATGTAGGCAGCCTAAGTGTTGCCCCCCTAAGGGGGCAACACATTTTTGACCTGCGATTTCAGGTTTTGCTTAGCCGCGTGAGACCGGTCCCGGCTGACCTGCGCCGTTCAAGGGAGCAGGGTCAGGGAGCAGGGTCAGGTCCCGAGCGGCGAAGCCGGGGAGGCGGGCGAGACGGGTCGGGGGCCGGGTAGCGGCGCTGCCCGGATCAATCCCTCTTGCATGACCGACACCACGAGCTCGCCATCGGCGGTGAACACCTCGCCGTGCGCCAGGCCCCGGGCGCCGTGGGAAACCGGTGAGTCCTGCGCGTACAGCAGCCACCGGTCGGCCCGGAACGGCCGGTGGAACCACATGGCGTGATCCAGGCTGGCGCCCGAGGTGCGGCCATCCGCCCAGGACAGCCCGTGCCCGAGCAGCACCGAATCGAGCAGCGTCATGTCGGAGGCGTAGGTCATCAGGCATACGTGTAGAAGCGGGTCGTCGGGCAGTTCCCCATCCACCCGCAGCCAGACGAGGTTCCTCGTGGTCCGCAGGAGGGGATCCCGCTCCGCCTCCACGGAAAGCGGGCCGACCGACCGCAGGTCGATCGGATTGTCGAACATATGGGGAGGGATCTCGCCGAGCAACCGGGCCAGCCGGTCCGACGTCCGCTCGACCATCTCCGGCGGCGGCACGTCGGGCATCGGGTCGGCGTGATCGAGTCCGGGTTCCGGGTGGTGGAACGAGGCAGACAGGGTGAAGATCGTCTTGCCGTGCTGGATCGCCGAGACCCGGCGGGTGGTGAAGGAGCGCCCGTCTCGCACCCGGTCGACCGTGTACACGAGCGGCACGGCTGGATCGCCCGGCCGGATGAAGTATGCGTGCAGGGAGTGCACCGGACGGTCCGCGGGCACGGTCCGGCCGGCCGCGACCAGCGCCTGCCCGGCCACCTGGCCGCCGAACACCCGCTGCCTCCGCTCATCCGGGCTGCGGCCGCGGAAGATGTTCACCTCGATCTGTTCCAGGTCAAGGAGATCGAGGAGCCGGTCAAGCGCCTTAGTCATCGGACCTCACATCGTCAACGGCCGAGGCGGATTTCGTCGAGGAAACGCGATCGCGGCCGCGACGCACCGCGGGTCCGGGCCCCGGGTGTCCGGGCCGGCGACCAGGACAGGTACAGGTGCTCGCGCGCCCTGGTCACCGCCACATACAGTAGCCGCCTTTCCTCCTCGATCGCGTCGGCCGTCCGGGCGTGCACGATGGGCATGAGCCCCTCGACCAGCCCGGGCAGCAGCACCGCGTCCCACTCAAGACCCTTGGCCGCGTGCATGGACGCGAGCGTCACGCCGTCGACGGCCGGCGCGTGCCCGAGCTCGGCCCGCTCGGTCAGCTCGGCCGAGAAGTCGGTCAGCGTCGCCTCCGGCCGCGCGGCGTGCATGTCGTCCGCGAGCTGGGCGATCGCGGACAGCGACTCCCAGCGCTCGCGCGCCGCCGCGCCACTGCGAAGACCCCCGGGAGGCCCGGCCGTCAGGCCGATCCCGATCAGCACGTGCCGGACTGAGGACGGCAGCGAGTCCCCGCTGCCGGGGACCGCGGCGCTGGCCGCCTCACCCCGCGCGGCGCCGCGCAGCAGCACCAGCGCCTGGCGCACCACGGGCCGCTCGTAGAACCGCTCGGCGCCGCGGACCACGTAGGGCACGCCGGGTTCGGCCAGCGCCAGCTCGAACCGCTCGGTGTCCGCGTTGACCCGGACCAGCACCGCGATCTCCCTGGCCGGAACCCCCGCCGCCATCAGCGCCTGGACCTGGACGGCCAGCCCGGCCGCCTCGGAGGCGTCGTCGGGGTACTCGGTGAGCACCGGCCGGGGTCCCGGCGGTCGCTGCGCGACCAGTGGCGCGGCCGAGGGGGCCAGCTGGTTGGCTACCGCGACCACCTGCGGCGTGGACCGGTAGTCACGCACCAGCCGGACCACGGTCGCGCCGGGGAACTCCGCAGTGAAACCGGTCAGGTAGGACGGGGTGGCCCCGGTGAAGGAGTAGATCACCTGGTGCGGGTCGCCGACCACGCACAGGTCGTCGCGATCGCCCAGCCAGGTGTCGAGCAGCAGTTTCTGCAGCGGGTTCACGTCCTGGTACTCATCCACGACGAAATGCCGGAACGTGTCGCGCACCTGGTCCGCCGCGGCCCGGTTGTCGATCAGGATGGCGGCGGTCAGCTCCAGGACGGACTCGAAGTCGATCAGGTGCCGTTCGCGCCTGAGCTCCTCGTAGGCGGCGTAGACCGAGGCCAGGTGGTCCATCCCGGCCGCGGGCGAGCGGCCCGCGGCGGCCGCGGCGCGCAGGTAGCCGTCCGGGCGGACCTGGCTGACCTTGGCCCACTCGATCTCGGCGGCGGCGTCGGCCAGGGCTCCGCCGCCCCCGGGCCCCGCCCCGCCCTCCAGCCGGACGCCGGCC
>JBAUAY010000913.1:0-2227 GCA_049676235.1 Streptosporangiaceae bacterium | reverse complement strand
GGCTTCCTGGTCAGCGCCTACCGCTACGCGCTGCGGGTGGAGGCCTACGTCGGCTTCCTCACCGACCGCTACCCGCCCTTCAGCCTCGCCGCGTAAGGCCGCAGCTAGCCCGGCGCCGTTGGCGATGGACGCTCACGGTCGCCAGCCGAGTAACTTCACCGCGAAGTAACCAAAGAAAAGGCCCAGGCTCCCTGGACTCCTGCGAGGCACCGACGCTTCTAGTCACACGCCGCCACACCGACTTTGACGAATTCTTGAGTGCCCATAGACACGTCGAAATAAGTCAGCGTCTATTGAAGTGCAGTATGGCCTGATGTAGCGTGAGGGTAACACGACGGATATTCCCGTAGCCGTGTTGGTCTCTGCTTAAGGCAGTTTGAGCAGCGTCCGGGAGCGTTGCTCCGGACCCTGGTAGCGCTGGCGTAGCGGATTGACCCATGAGACGCCTGGTTCGGGCAGGACGGCCGCCCGCGGTCTGTCGCCCCGTACGGGCTCGACGCCTCCTCAGCTAGCGGCGAAATGCCGTGACCATTGTATTCGACGACATGCAGGCACCCGTTCTGGTGGCGGGAACCCGAAGGTGGCACGCCCCGGCGCTCCAGTCTCGAGTACACCGGGGAACATTCCGGTTAGGCATCGGGTGCCCGGGCTGGTATGTGGTCCCTTCGCCGGGGGCGGCCGCCGTCCGCGGGATATCCGGAGTAAGCAGGAGGACCCGATACGATTTCGAACCCTGATTGATGCGGGCAAATCTGAGTTATATGGCCGTCAGCAGCCGTTCCGGCCGCTCCTAGGATCAGGAGGTGCACTTGCACGGTGGGCAATTTCTCGCCCGCGCCCACCACGAATAGCCTTGCGCAAAATACGCTCCCGGTTGAGCGCCCCTGCGTAGCATCAACTCGCCGAGGCGATCGGCCACCGAGCTGACCGGAGAAGTCAATGGATAACGCGGCACGGACACGGCAGCGGGTGCTAGCAATTTTCCTCCCTGTCACCGCCGTGCTTTATATAAGCGCCGAGGCGCTAAGCCCCAAGGGCACCGATCAGGTGATATCGACCACGGCCACCGCCCTCAAGGTGCTGCCCATCGCGGCCAGGCATCCGGCTCAGCTCTACGTCGCGGGCTCGCTGGCCCTTCTCGGGTTCGGCGGCCTGGCCGTCTCATATGCGGCAATCGCCGCGCTGGTCAGGAACCGCGGCTCGGCCCTGGCCACCGTCGCCGCGCTGATCGGGGGCCTCGGCGCATTCTGCGGAGCCATCACCAACGTCCTGGTCTATCCCAACCTCGCCGCCGCGGCGACGGCGCACCTGACACCCGGCCGGCGGCCAGCGGATTTCGGCGAGTACCGCGACCAGGTCGTGGCGAGCCTTCGCCGGCCGGGATACGCGAAGGCGTTCTCGGCCACCACGCGCATTAGCCACGACCCGGCGGAGGCGCGGCTGGCCAATGTCACGGCACCGGTCCTGGTCGTGATGGGCGAGCAGGATCCCGACTTTCGTGACCCGCGGGCGGAGGGCGACTGGATCGCCCGCGCCCTGCGAGCGCAAGTGGTCATGGTGCCCGAGGCCGGGCATTACCCGCAGTCGCAGCGGCCCGACATCACCACCGGCGCAGTCCTGCGCTTCCTGGAATCGGTCCAGGGCCGTGCCTAGGGCAGGGCGCCGAGCCGCGGTGCTGCCCGGCCTGGGGGCCACGGCCTGGGGGTACTGCCCGTGACGGATTCGCCTGCGATACTGCTGGCCGCCGGCGGCCCGAAGACGCGTCCGCGGGGCGGTGTCCTGGCGCCGGCGCGGTACCGGCATCCGGGCGATGTGATCCGGCTGATCGCGGCGGCCTTGGTGCTGGCCGTGGCGGTCGTGATCGCTTTGCTGCTGCCTGCCCTGCTCCGTCCGGCGGCAGCGGTCACCGGGGTCGGGCCCGCGACTGAGGCCGGGCGGGTGCTGACCGGCCTTGTCCAGGTGATGATCGCGGCGGCGGCCCTGGTGCTGCTGGTCGCCGCGCTGCGGTATCGCCGGTTCCGGGTGCTGGCCACCGTGGCGGGCGGGTTCGCGGCGGCGGCGGCCCTGATGGCCGCAATCACCAACCTGGCCGGGCCGTTCGTCCGCAACGGCAAGACCAGCATGATGCAGCGCCTCCTGCTGCGCGTGGCCATGGCACCGCCGTGGGCGGCCATCTCCTGGAAGTCGTATCTGCCCAAGCTGTATGCCGGGCGGCGGCCAGCGGATT
>JBAUAY010000912.1:0-17301 GCA_049676235.1 Streptosporangiaceae bacterium | reverse complement strand
GGGCGAGACGCCGCCGGGTGGCGACCCGGGCACGGCCTCCGGGACCGGCGGCCACCAGGACTCGGGGTCGGGGCGCGGCGCGGCTTCCGGGGCGGACGGGGCCGGCGGAGCGGGAGAACCCGCCAGGGCCGTGCCCGGATGGTCGGCCGGAGGCGAACCGGCCTGGCCGCCCGCAGCCGCGGGCACCTGGGGCACGCAGCGCAGGACCGGCCCGTCGTCCGGATTCCCCAGCCGTACCACGCACTCGGCGCCGATCTCGATCCGGTCGAGCCGCCGCAGCCCCAGGAACGTCCCGTTGGTGCTGCCGAGGTCCTTGATGATCCAGGTGCCCCCGTCGAACAGCAGCTCTCCGTGCCGCCACGAGACGCGTGAGTCGGTCATGACGATGTCGGACTTCGGATCCCGGCCGATGTGATAGGTGGTCCCGGCCTTCATCTGATGAACTGAGCGCCTGGTTCGTACCTCGAGATCGGGCGCAGATACGCCCCCGGCACCGCCCTGCGGCTGCGCGGCCTCGGCCAGCCCGGCTGGCGCGAGCCCGGCTGGGGAAGGACTGGCCTGCGGCGGCCTGCGGTCAGACCAGTCAAAGCGCTCGGGTGGCATGCTTACAAAGTGTAGGGCCGCTGGGCGTAAACGGGAATCCGAAGAACCATTCAGGTTGACCACGCGTTTTGACATATTGGGAGGCGGACACCCTGATACTGAAACGTCCGGCACCGCGTCTGAAACTGAGCGTTGAAACGAACGCCCGAAACCCGAGCCACACCCATGCTGAACGCTACATGTGACTCAATGTTATCCCCCGTAACTAGCTGAAACCTCAGGGGTGGGAAATGATAGTCGTAGGTACGTATTGTGGGGATATGGTCAGTATGGCCGGAACTTTGGGGGCCGCGGCATGAGCTCCGATCAGACCCCGCCCGTCCCCGAGTGGTGGCAGCAGCCGCAGGATCCCAAGAGGAAGCAGGGCTTCCAAGGGAACCAGGACCATCAGGAGTCCCAGGGAACACAGGATCTTCCCACGAATCCGGGACACCAGGATTCCCAGGCGACGCAGCAGTTCCCGACCAACCCGGCATATCAGGAGAACCAGGGGTACCCGGCGGGCCAGGGGTTCCCGGCGTCGGGCCAGGGTTATCCGGCCAACCAGGAGTACCAGGAAAGCCAGGACTATCCCGGGGGCCAGGGACCTCAGGGAACGCAGGGGTTTCCGCTCAACCAGGGATCCCCTGCGTCTCAGGGCTACCACGGGCCGCCTGCCCGGACGCGGCGGCGGCGCAGGAGATGGCCGCTCATCACGCTGATCGTGATCGTCGTGGTACTTGTGGTCGGCGACCGGGCCGCCAACGCGTACACCGAGAACCAGATGGCCAGCCAGATCCAGTCCTCTCTTGGCCTATCCGGCAAGCCGAGCGTGACTATCCAGGGGTTCCCGTTCCTGACCCAGCTGGCCGCCCGTGACTTCCGCACCGTGAACGTCAACGCGAGCAATGAGACCATCACGACGAGCAGCGCGGGCTCCGGGCTCCTTGAGATCGCCAGCCTGACCGCCACGCTGCACGGAATGCACATCCACGGGCTCAACAGCGCCACGATCGACCAGTTCAGCGCCTCGGCACTGGTCACGTTCACGGCCCTGGCGAACGTGGGCGGCATCCCGCAGGGAATCACGCTGTCCGCTGACGGTCCGAACCAGGTCAAGGCGGACATCAGCATCGGCCCGCTCAGCGACTCGGCCGTCGCCCAGATCACCCAGACCGGATCGAACCAGATCAACGTCAAGGTCGTCGACGCGGGCGGCATACCGGTCAGCCTGCTCGGCAACCTGGCGAACTTTAGCTTCAGCATCCCGAAGCTTCCCGCCGGAGTGACCATCCAGAGCATCAGCGTCACCCAGCAGGGGCTTCGGATCACCGCCGCCGGCCAGAACACCACCCTGAGCCAGTAACCGGGCGGTACCGCAGAACTTTTCGCCGCTGCGCCCGCGTCGGCGTGCGTTCAGCCATGGGCGGGGCGGGAGGACGGATCGTTCGGGACAAAAGACGGGAAGCCGGGGCGGCGGGGATGGCCGCGTGTCCTGGGGCAGGGGTGCGGCGGTAGGCTCTCGGCTGATGCCAGCCACCTGTGTTTTCTGCGCCATCATCCGCGGCGAGCAGCAGGCGGTGACCGTCCTGGAAACCGACCGGCTGATCGCGTTCCTCGATCACCGGCCGCTGTTCTACGGTCATACACTGCTCGTACCGAAGCTGCACGTGCGGCTGCTCAGTGACCTGCCTGCCGACCAGGTGCCGGAGTTCTTCACCACGGCGCAGCGTCTCGAGCGCGCGGTCGAGGACGGCCTGGGCGCCGACGGCTCGATGATCTTGGTCAACAACGTGGTGAGTCAGTCCGTCCCGCACCTGCATCTGCACGTGATCCCTCGGAACAAGCGCGATGGCCTGCGGTTCTGGCTCGGGCCGCGGCATCCGTACGACGACGCCCACCCGGCCGAGGCTTACGCGGAGAAGATCAGGGCGGCGCTCCCCCAGAGCTGAATTAAGCCGCCGCAGGCTGAACCGCACGCATTCCCGCGGCGTTACGGTGGGTACTAGGCACTGGCCCCGGTTACCGCCCTGTCCCGCTAGAGCCCCAGGAGAACCCGGGAGAACTCACTATGCCCGACAATCTTTCGAGTCCCAACCGTTTCGCGCGTGATCTGTTCGCTCCGCTGCCCGCTCGTTATGACCGCCTCGCCGAGCTGCTCTCCTTCGGCCAGAACGGGCAGTGGCGGGCGGCGATGACCGGCCGGGTCTGCGGGGACGTCCCGGCAGACGGCGTGATCCTCGACGTCGCGTCCGGCACCGCCGGCGTCGCGCTGCAGCTGGCGTCGCGCAGCCGGGCCCGGGTGGTGGGCGTGGACCTGACCGAGCAGATGCTGCGCCAGGGGCAGCAGCGGATAGCGGCGGCCGGCCAGCGGGAACGGATCACGCTGATGACCGGGCGGGCTGAGCAGCTGCCCTTCCCCGATGCCAGCTTCGACGCGCTGACGTTCACCTACCTGCTCAGGTACGTGCAGGATCCGCAGGCCACGCTGGCCGAGCTGGCCCGGGTGCTCAAGCCGGGCGGGACCATGGCCAGCCTGGAGTTCTGCGTGCCGACCGGACCGGTCTGGCATCCGGCCTGGTGGGCGTACACCCGGATGGTGCTGCCCGCGGGCGGCCTGCTGCTTGGCGGCCGCGAGTGGTTCCGGGTGGGCCGCTTCCTCGGCCCCAACATCTCCGCTCACTATCGCAGGTACCCGGTCGCCTGGACGGTGACGGCGTGGGAGAAGGCGGGCCTGACCGATGTCGGGGCTCGAATCATGAGCCTCGGCGGCGGCCTCGTCATGTGGGGAACCCGTGGCGGCTCCTGAGCGAGGGGATACGGAGGGGGCGCCTCCCCCGGCCGATGGTGAGACCGGAGACCCGGCCGCGGTTTCCGTGTCGCGGCCCGCTTACTACGCGGCCCGGCCCGGAATGTGGCGAGACTGGTGGACGCTGCTGCATCCGCCGTACACGGCCTGGCACTTGTCCTATGTGGTCATCGGCGCCGCGCTCGCACCGCAGGTGCTGGTCAGCTACCTGATCGCGACCGTGCTCGCGTTCTTCCTCGCGGTCGGGCTGGCCGCGCACGCGCTTGACGAGCTGCGCGGCCGCCCGCTGCGGACGGCGATCCCGTCCGCGGCGCTGGTCGCCGTGGTCGCCGTCGGACTGCTGGGTGCGCTGGTGCTCGGCGTGTTCGGGGTGATCCGGGTCGGCTGGACGCTGATCCCGTACATGGTGGCGGGTCCGGTGCTGGTGATCGCGTACAACGCGGAGCTCTTCGACGGCCTGATGCACACGGACTTCGGCTTCGCCGCCGCCTGGGGGGCCTTCCCGGTGCTCACCGCCTACACGGCGCAGACCGGCACGCTGGCCCTGGCTCCCGTCCTCGCGGCCGGCGGCGCCTTCGCGCTGTCCGCGGCCCAGCGCCAGCTGAGCACCCCGGCCAGGAACATCCGGCGCCGGGCGCAGCGAGTCGAGGGCAGCATCATCTTCGGCGACGGCCGCACCGTGCCGATCACGGCGGACGCCCTGCTCCAGCCGCTCGAGCGGGCACTGCGCGCGGCCTCCTGGGCCATCATCCTGCTCGCCGCCGCGCTAGCGGTGGCCCGCCTGACTTGAGCGGCGCTGGCCTGAGCGGCGAAACACGGTCGGCCATCTTTATCACGTAGCGTAATCAGGCAGGCTCGGCGCGTTATGGATCCCGCCCCTGGAATAACCCCGAAGCTGGAGTGATCCTCATTTCAGACGGACCCCGGAGTCACTTGAGACTCAGTTCACCACTAGAATTACGTCAACAAGGTATAAAATGTGATTTTTCCGGACAAAGGTGAGTCATCGGAACTCCTGTCTGAACGCACCGTCCGTGGCTCATAATTGACAGGAGCATAGCCTGCGATGCCATCAGGAGACCGCACGTGACATCGGGCGTTTCGGCGAAGGACAACACTCTCGATTCCGAGAGCGGTGTCGCGTCGACCCATGCCCCGTTGCCGCGGGCACCTGGCAACGGGACCGAGCGAAGTCACCAAGCCAGTATCGGCACGAACTTCCAGGAGGCCGGGATCGCCGAAACCCCGGAGACCTCGGCCGGAGGCGTCGCCGCCGAGAGCTCCCATCCGGCCACGTCCTCGTCCGTTCGAACCCTGATCCTCGGGATCGACTACGACGGGCGCATCGTCCAGCACGACAGGAACGCGGGCAAGATCCTGGCCCGCAAGCCGGAGGATCTGCTCGGCGTGCAGCTCATCGAGCTCACGTCGGCCGGCGTCGAGGGAAGCAGCGCGGACGGAAGCAATGATCAGGGGCCCGCGGCGCAGGCGAATTCGCACGCCGCCCGGCAGGCCGACGGCGCCGCCGCCGCAGTGGCCGGGCTGCTCGAGGCGATCCGTTCCGATCGTGAGGGCAGCGCCATGCTCACGATCGACACGCGCGAAGGCCCACCGGCCGAGGCCGTGGTGACGGTCTATCCGATGCGGGCCGGCGGCACGAGCCTGGCCGCGCTCGCCCTGCTGCGCATCCCCGCCCCCAATTCCGAGCGGTTCGTCGATCCGGCGCTCATGCGCAGGCAGATGCTCGACGGCTCGCTGGCCAGGATTGGCGACACGCTCGATATCGATGACGTGGCCCGCGAACTGCTGGACGCGCTCGTTCCGCATTTCTGCAACGCGTCCGGCCTGCTGCTGCTGGAAAGCCTGGTCGGCGACGACGAGCTTCCCGCGCACGGGCCCGAGGGGTCGCTACCGCTGCGCCGGATCGCGCTGCGCCACGACCGGAAGGACCCGGCCTGGGAGGCCGTCTTCCCGACCGGCGAGATCCTCCGCTACCCGGCGCACTCGCCGTACTACCGGTGCATGGACACTAGTACGCCCGTGCTCGAGACGACGATCAGCAAGAGCCAGGCGGGCGAGATCGCCAAGGCGTGGCGACGCAAGCCCGTGGCCAAGCTGCTGTCCGGGGCGTCCATGCTGCTGCTGCCGCTCATCGCGCGCGGCACCATGCTGGGTTTCTTCGCCTGTACCCGGGAGGAGGGGTTCCGGCGGTTCGACGCGTACGACGTCGAGATCGGCGTGGACTTCGCGGCCCGCGCCGCCATGTTCATCGACAACGCCCGTAGGTACAGCCGGGAGCACGCCACCGCGCTGACCCTGCAGCGGAGCATGTTGCCAACCGGGCTCTCCTACCCCTCTTCGGTCGAGGTCAGGCACAGGTACCTGCCCGGCAGCAAGCTCATCGAGGTGGGCGGGGACTGGTATGAGTCCATCGCGCTGCCCGGGGGCCGGGTCGCGCTCGTGGTCGGCGACGTGGCCGGGCACGGCGTGCGCGCCGCCGTCACCATGGGCCGGCTGCGCACCGCCATCCACACCCTGGCCATGCTCGAGCTGCCGCCCGCCGATTCGCTGCAGCAGCTTGACGAGCTCATGCACACGCTCGGCGAGCGCGAGCCGCACTTCGCTACCTGCGCGTACGCCGTCTACGACGCGGTGAGCGGCGAATGCGAGATCGCCGTAGCAGGCCACCTGCCGCCGCTGCTCGTGCACCCGGATGGCAGTAACGAACTGCTCGACGTCCCGCCCGCGCCGCCGCTCGGCATCGGCGACGGCGAGGTGGAGAGCCGCCGGTTCCAGATTGAGGACGGCAGCCTGTTCGTCCTGTACACCGACGGCCTGGTGGAGAACAAGGGCCAGGACATCAGCGACGGCCTCGCCCGGCTGCGCGGCATCTTCGGCCCCGGCTCGCCGACCAGGCCGCTCGAGGACCTGTGCAAGGCCACCTTGGACGGGGTGTACTCCGACCATCAGCGCGACGACATCGCGGTGCTGATCGCGCGGCTGCGGCGGCTGTCCGAGGACAGCTACGCCTCGTGGACTCTGGCACCCAAGCTGACCTCGGTCCGGGAAGCGCGTTCGGTGCTGGCCGAGCCGATGAAGCGCTGGGGCCTGGAGGACATGATCCCGACGACCGAACTGCTCGTCTCCGAGCTCGTGACCAACGCGGTCAGGTACTCACGCGGGGAAGTCACGCTCCGGCTCGTCAACGAGAAGGCGCTGGTCTGTGAGGTGCTCGACAACTCTGGCGCGCTGCCGAGGCTGCGCCAGGCCAGCGGCCAGGACGAGAACGGCCGGGGCCTGCAGGTCGTGCGCCAGCTGGCCCATCGCTGGGGTGCCCGCCGGACCGCGACCGGCAAGGTCGTCTGGTGCCAGCAGCCGCTGCCGGGCAGCATGGGTGTCATGGATGACATCCAGCCCTTGCACTAGCGGGCAGGGCATTGGGGACAGGGCCTGTTAGCGCCGCGATCTATCCGGGGTATTCAGGATCGGCGGAGCTGGGCGTGCGGCTGGGATTACTTGCGCCAGCGGGGCACCAGTGTTAGCGAGGTGAGTCCTGTTACGGCCCGCCTGCTTGGCGAGATAGAGGGCGGAGTCGGCCGCGGCGAGCAGGTCGGTGAGCTCGCGGTTGGTGTCATCGAGCGGGGCGACACCGACTGAGACGGTCAGCCGGATGCCATTCTCTGGCTTGCCGTCGTCGCTGACCGGGACGGACATGCCGGCGATGTGCGTGCGGAGACGGTCGGCAATGCTCAGCGCGTGGTCTTCACGCGTCTGCGGCAGCAGGATCGCGAACTCCTCGCCGCCGAACCGGCCGGCCAGGTCGTAGCTTCGCAATTGCTCGCGCAGGGCGTCGGTGACCGCCCGCAGCGCCTTGTCTCCCGCCAGGTGGCCGTAAGTGTCGTTGACCATCTTGAAGTGATCGATGTCAATCAGCGCGACGGCCAGCGGACTGCGGGTCCGGACGGCCCGGGCGATCTCCGCTTCGGCCTCGCTCTCCCAGGTGGCCACGTTGAGCAGGCCGGTCTTAGTGTCGATGCGGGACTCGGCCAGGAGTTGCGCGTGCATCATGAACCGACGGGCGAGCAGCACCGTGGGAACGGCGAAAATGGCCAGTACCGTGTTGACGGCGACCACTATCGTGATCACGATGCCGAGGTCGATCTGCGCGAAGTCGGCCTGCAACGCCTCACGGTTCAGTTCAAGAAGAGCGACACGCGCCGCGGGATCGGATAGCTTGACCGCGCTCACCAGCAAGAAATGATGTCCTAGCCAGCCGATGATCTCACATGCGGCCACCGATGCCGTCCACGTCAGCGCGTGCACGCCGGTCCCTATGGTGCCCCCGGCGAAGGATGCGGGGATCGCGTGGAACGCGAACGACCCTGCGCCATAGGCCAAGCCGATCGCAGCGCCGGTGAACACACGGCGGTAGACGACCCCTCGGTGGACCCGCCACTGCGTCACCACGAGCAGCGGAACCGGCGTCACCATCGCGTAGACCGGCGGCAGCAAGATCGCCACGGGTAGTACCCATACCGTGAGGAAGTCCCTCACGAGGCCGCTCTGCAGGTAAGCGATGCGCGGAGTTGCCACGACGGAGATCACGCCGCAGCCGAGCAATACGAGGAACTTCACCAGGTCGCCCGATTGCCATGAGGTCTGCGACGCCGCGTAGCCGGTCAGCGCCAGCATGGCTAGCGGCACAGAACCGACGTAGCAGCGGAGAAGCCACGGAAGACGCCACCACGCCCAGTCCCGGACCATGGCGCCTGCACGCAGGCGGCGTGTGACCGACGAGGCTTCCATGTACCACCGTTCCGGTTGAGACGCGACAGACGCAGGGATCAGCCGGCAGCTCACCGTAAAGAACTAGTTCCGTATAGCTACCTTAACCCATCTATGCCTATTTGTGGATCATTGCGGCAGGTTCGCCGACATCACGGCACAAAGTAGGAGCTAAATAGTGACTGACTAGTAATGATTACGCGGCGTACAAACGCCGGGGGTGTCATCCAGCGGCACGCCAGCGCGCGAGAGGAGGGGCGGGCCATGCGGACGACCTGGGTCTGATCAATATCAATTAAGCCGTCATATCATGACGGAAACTCACGACGCGCCATCTGCGACGGAAGCGAAGCCCGGTATAGAGCCGATCAACCCGTACCTGTTAATGGCAGTGGTCGGCCATTTATGCGCGCGTCACATAGCTACGGATACGACCTCCCGGCCTGCTGAGGTAGCTGCGCAGGCCGGGAGGTGAAGTGAGGCAGGAAGCCTCCGGGCCCTTCGGGGGCGGCTAGGGCCCGGCTAGGCCCGAGGGGAGTCTGCGGGCTACTCGACCGTGACGCTCTTGGCCAGGTTGCGGGGCTTATCGATGTCCCGGCCCAGCTTGGCCGCCACGTGGTAGGCCAGCATCTGCAGCGGGATGTTCAGCAGCAGGGGGTCAAGCTCGGGTTCACCGTGGGGAACCCTGATGACCGCGTCGGCGAGGCCGTCGGGCAGGTCGGCGCTGGTCACGGCGATGACCGGACCGCCGCGGGCCTTGATCTGCTCGATCGTGGAGATGTTCTTCGATACCAGGTCGTCCGCGGGAACGACGACTACGCTCGGCATCGAGGAATTGATCAGGGCGAGCGGGCCGTGCTTCAGCTCGGCCGCCTGGTAGGCCTCGGCGTGGACGTAAGAAACCTCCTTAAGCTTCTGCGCGCCCTCGCGGGCCACCGGCCAGCCGCGGACACGGCCGATGAAGAACATGTGCTCGGCTCCGGCGAACCTGCGCGCGACCTCGGCTATCTCCTCCTCGGCGGCCAGGATCTCCTCGATCTCCGCGGGCAGCGCGCGCAGG
The DNA here is from genome assembly GCA_049676235.1 of Streptosporangiaceae bacterium. Lineage (GTDB taxonomy): Bacteria > Actinomycetota > Actinomycetes > Streptosporangiales > Streptosporangiaceae > Palsa-504. Next base: position 8,065 of record JBAUAY010000912.1, on the reverse strand, counting down.
CCGGCCACGATCCGCTGGCCGGCGGCCGAGGATAGGTCGCGGACCCGGCCGAGCAGCAGGGCGAGCATGGCAAAGGTGGCCGCCATGTTCGTCATCGCCTTGGTGGACGCTACGGCGATCTCCGGGCCCGCGTGCAGGAAGACGCCGTGGCCGCACTCGCGCCCGATCGCGCTGCCGACCACGTTGACCGCGCCGATGACCTGCCCGCCCTTGCGCCGTAGCTCCTGCACGGCCATCAGCGTGTCCAGCGTCTCGCCGGACTGGCTGACCGCCACGTAAAGCGTGTCGGGGTCGACGACCGGGTTCCGGTACCTGAACTCCGACGCGGGCTCGGCGTCGGAGGGGATGCGGGCCAGCTCCTCGGTCAGCACCGCGCCCATCTGGCCGGCGTAGTAGGCCGTGCCGCAGCCCAGGAACTTCACCTGCCTGATCGACCTGAGCTGGCGCGCGTCCAGGTTGATCCCGCCCAGCCTGGCCGTGGCGAACCTCTCGTCGAGGCGGCCGCGCAGCGCCCGGCGCAGCGCCTCAGGCTGCTCGTGGATCTCCTTGCGCATGAAATCCTCAAACGGGCCGAGCTCGTAGTCCCCGGCCTCGGCCTCCACGGTGGTCGGCTCCTTGCTTTGCACCTGGCCCGGGCCGCGCCGGTCCCGCTCGTCGAGCGACGCGGTGAGGTAGTCGGCGGCGTGCACCGTCGCTATCTCGGCGTCGTCCAGGTACACAACCTGCTTGGTGTAGCGCACCAGCGCTGCCACATCGGAGGCGACGAACATCTCTGACTCTCCGATGCCGAGCACGATGGGGCTGCCGTTGCGGGCCACCACCAGTTCGTTCGGGTGCCTGATGTCCAGCACCACCAGGCCGTAAGTACCTTCCACGTGGCGCAGCGCGCGACGGACCGCTTCCTCCAGGCTGGCGGTGTCGGCCGCCTCCGCGGCGATCATGTGGGCGAGCGCCTCGGTGTCGGTGTCGCTGACCAGGTTGACGCCCCGGCTGGTGAGTGCGTCCCTGAGCTGCTCGGCGTTCTCGATAATGCCGTTGTGCACGACCGCGATGCGGCCCTCGGCGTCGGTGTGCGGATGGGCGTTCACCTCGTTTGGCTCACCATGGGTGGCCCACCTGGTGTGACCGATGCCGATGGTGGCCCGGGTGCGGTCGCTGACCCGGTCCCTGAGGTCCTGGACCCGGCCCGCCGTCTTGGTGACCTGCAACCGGTTCCGGTAGATGACTGCCAGGCCGGCCGAGTCGTAGCCGCGGTACTCCAGGCTCCGCAGACCCTCGAGCAGCACCGGGACCGCGTCCCTGCGGCCGATGTACCCCACGATTCCGCACACTTCAGGTTCTCCTGTTCGGTTGGCGCTATCGGTAGACGATGCGCCGGAGCTGGCGTTCCGACAGTGCTGACGCCGCGAACCTGCGCTGCCTGAGCTCGGCGGCGATCAACGGCCAGATCTCATCGTTTTTGTGCTGGCGTCGCTGCAGTTCGGCGTGGCGTCTGCAGACGAACTCCTCGATCGTCTCGTTGAAGTACGTCGCTACGTCGGCGATGACCCGGACGGCGGTGGGCTGCGGCAGGCCCGTGGAGGCCGCCAGGTAGCGCGCGAGATCCTGCGGGAAAGGGTCCGCGGGGTCTCCCGGGGTTGCGGGGTTCCCGGGGACTCTGCGAGCAGGCATGCCTACTTTTTACTAGCCAGCCGGCAATTTGAGCAAGATTTCTGCCCGATTTCGGGCAGAAATCGCCCAAATTGACCATGATTCCGTACGAGCCGTTATGCCGGGGACACCATCTTGAAGGACCGACTAGCTCATCGGCGGCCAGCCCGCCCGCCCTGGCCAGCCCGAGCGGCGTAGCCGGAGCGGCTGGGTCGGCGACGGCGTGGCCGGCGACGGCGTGCTAACCATACATGCCGACGGCGGCGTGGTCGGCGACGGCGCGCTGACCATACATGCCGACATAGTCCCTTCAGTTAGCCGCTAGGAGCATGTTTGATAGTTGCTCCGGCCCGAAGGTTTCTTAATTTCGCGATCACTTTTCTCATGCGCAGGAATTCCGGCCTTGGAAAGCGATACCTGCGCGTGCTGTGTTACACGAGTGCGTCATGGTGCGCTCAGGTGGCCTGGGCGGTCGCGGTGCTTACGTGCGTCTTGTTGCGGCCGGTCTCCTTGGCGTAGTACATGGCCGCGTCGGCGGCGGCGAGCATGTCGGTCAGTTCGCGGCTCGCGCCGTCTAGGGCCGCGACCCCGACGGAGATTGTGAGCTTGATGCTCGGGCCCGATTCGGCGTCGTGCCCGACCGGGATGGACAGCGCGGCGATGTGCGCGCGCAGGCGCTCGGCCACGTTGATCGCGTCGACCTCGCGGGCCTGCGGCAGCAGGACCACGAACTCCTCGCCGCCGAACCGCCCGGCCAGGTCGTAGCTGCGCAACTGGCTGCTTAGCGCATCGGTGACCGCGCGGAGCGCCTTGTCCCCCGCTAGGTGACCGTGCGTGTCGTTGACGACCTTGAAGTGATCGATGTCCACCAGCGCAATCGCCAGCGGACTGCCCGTCCGGACGGCGCGGTCAATCTCGACCGTCGCCTCTCGCTCCCAGGTCGAGGCGTTGAGCAGCCCCGTCTTGGTGTCTATCCGGGATTGGGCGAGGAGTTGGGCATGCATGATGAATCGCCGGGCGAGCAGGACGGTCGGCACCGCGAAAACGGCCAGCACCGGGTTGACGGCCACGACCACGGTGATCAGGACCCCGAGGTCGAATTCCGCGAAGTCGGCCTGCAGCGCTTCGCGGCTCAGTTCTTGATCGGCCAGCTTTATGGTGGGATCGGAGAGCTTGACGGCCAGCATGATGAGGCCGTTGTGCCCTCTTCCGCCCAGGATCTCGCAGGCGGCGACAACCAGGGTCCAGGTGAGGACGTGCACGCCGGTGCCGATTGAGGGGCCCGCGATGGACGCGGGAACCGCATGGAACACGAGCGACGCCGCCCCGTAAGCCAGGCCCATGGCCGTGGCGGTGAAGGCCCGGCGGTAGATGACCCCGCGATGGATGCGCCACTGGGTGAGCACGAGCAGCGGTATCGGCGCCACCATCGCGTAGACCGGCGGCAGCAAGATCGCGACCGGCAGCACCCATACCGTGATGAAGTCCCTGACCAGGGCACCCTGGGTATAAGCGGTCCGCGGGGTGGCCGCCACCGAGATCAGGCCGCAGCCGAGAAGCAGCAGGAACTTCTCCAGGTCAGCCAGGTGCCAGGTCGTCTGAGAGGCGGCGTAGCCGACGAGCACGAGCCAGGTAGCCGGGACGATGCCGACGTAGGCGCGGAGCAGCCAGGGAAGTCGCCACCAGGCCCAGTTCCGGACGTCTGCGGCCGGCAACAGGCGGCGCGTGACGGACGAGGCTTCCATGGTCCACCGTTTCGGACGTGACTCGACAGACCCCTGTCTAGTCGGCAGCTCACCGTAAAGGACTAGCTCCGTATAGCTACCTTAACCCATCTGAGCCATCTTGGACACTATTAAGTCTGGTTTCCATACATCGGCCGACAAAGAGGGGCTAAATGGTGATTTGACAAGCAATGATTACCCGGCGTGCCCTGCGCCAGGGGACTTTCGCACGGCCGTAAATCGGTTGCAGAGGGAGGGCTGACCATGCCTGTGACCTGGGGCTGACCACGAGGACTTCCCGTTAGACGCGACCGGAAAGGGAATGCGTAATGCGCGATACATGGACCTGAGTTGGGCCCGCAGCCCGCTGCTGAAGAGGCACTGCTAAGAAGACCCGCGGAGCGGCACGGAACTTCTTGTCGTGGAGTGACCTGGACGCCGTCCCGCCGCATGACGCCCGCCGGGCGGTGAGACGTGACGCCACCTGAGCGTCAGTACCAAGGCGACTATCGCTCCGATACCGCCCCCTACGGCGATGACCACCGCCGGAGCGACCACCTCCGCGGCGGCGCCGGCCGCGACGAAAGCGGCCCCCTGGCCAACGATTACCCCCATGTTGGCAATGCCGAAGGCCTGAGCCCGCCGCTCGTTCGGCACCCTGACGACGAAGGCAGTGTTGGCCGCGAGCTGGTAGACACCGAACGCAGCTGACAACGAGAAGATCACGAGCGAGGCAGCCAGACCCGGGCGGAAGACCGTCAGGACCAGCGTCGCGCAGGTCAGCATGGCTAGCGGCCCCATCCAGGCGAGCCGTCGGCGCGGGCGAACGAACCGGGTGAACAGCGGCGTGGCAATCGTCGTGCTGAACACCGTGGACGCCAGCACCAGGCCGGTCGCTATCGACCCTCCCCCGAGCCTTGCCGCGTACGGGGCCGCCACCCCTTCAGGAATCGTGTAGAACACCACCAGCCAGCCAAGCAGCAGCAGGGTGCGCAGCGCCTGATCGCCGAACAGCAGCCCGAAGCCGTCCCGCATCCGGGCCAGCGGCGACGACTGGACCATATCGGGCCTGGCGGCCGCGGGCCTGGTGCGGGTGCCCAGCCCGATGAACAGCGCGGAAACCACGAACGTCGCCGCGTCGATGACGAGCGCAGGCCGGACGCCTAGGAACGCGACCGCGAATCCCCCGCCGACCGCGCCGACCGTCTGGCCCGCCAGGAATGTGCTCTGGATCACCGCGGTGCCCAGTGCGTAACGTTCGCCCTGCAGGATGTCGGGTGTGATGGCGGCCCGGGCCGATTCAAACGGGGGCGCGAACATCGTGGCCGCGAACAGCAGTGCCACCAGGACCCCGAGGGGCAACACCGGAATCACCATGATCGCGACCAGGACGGCGCGGATCACGTCGCAGACGACCATAACCGAGCGCCGTGGCCGCCGGTCGGCCACGCCGGCCAGGAACAGGCCGCCGATCACCCACGGCAGGTACCCGGCGGCATACACGATGGCCGTAAGCAACGGCGATCTGGTGTGGTAAAAGGTGAGCAGGGTGAGGGCCACCAGAGCGAGACGATCGCCCGCGACGGAGAGGACTTCGGAGAACCACAGAGCCCGGAACTCGCGGACCGCGAACACGTCGCGGAACGTGGCACGCGGCGGCACGGCACCCTTTCGCGGTGACCTTGTCGTTCAGGCCCCCATTGTCCGCGGTCCGAGATGGTTACTTGGCTTCATCATGACCCAGCCGAGCCAAGAATCGCAACAAGCAGTACAGAATCGGTCACCCTTGGTTCTTACGGGCCGCAGAGGTTGATTATGTGCCGTTCATCGGCATATACAAGGTCTGTGAGCAAGCAGTCCATGCAGGAGCCGACGTTCCTCATCTTGACCGCGCTGGCCGCAGGGGCCCAGCACGGCTACGGGATCATGACCGACGTGGTGCGGATCTCCGACGGCCGGGTCAGGCTCCGGGCGGGCACCTTGTACGCGGCGCTGGACCGGCTGAATGCGGACGGCCTGGTCACCGGCGACAGAGAGGAGATCGTGGACGGGCGGCTGCGCCGCTACTACCGGATCACCGACGAGGGCATCGGAGAACTCGCGGCCGAGGTGGGCAGGCTGCGCGCCAATGCCGCCGTCGCTGCCAGCCGCCTGGACCTGGCCGGGGGGACCGCATGAGCTCGCCGGGGCCACAGCGCATGGAAAAGCGGTACCGGCGACTGCTCGCTCTGTACCCGAAAGACCACCGGCGCGAGCACGCCGAGGAGATGGTCGGCGTGCTACTCGCCGCCGCCGGCGACGACACGCTGGTCCAGGCGCCGAAGCCGGTGGCCTGGACGCTGCGCTTCGGCCAGCACACGGCCGACTGCGCGGACCTGGTGTCCGGCGCGCTCCGGATCCGCGGCCGGATGGCGCTGAACCGCATCCGGCGGGCGGGCTGGTACTCCAGGACGGTGCGCGACCAGCGCTGGAGCGACGCCCTGGCCGTGGTCAGCGTGGTCGCCCCGCTGCTGCTGCTGGTGGCCGCGCTGGCCGAGTTTCACATTCCGCAGGCCGCCGCCAGCAGCGTCACCGGGCATCCACACTGGCAGCTCACCGCCACCCTCGGCCTGGCCGACCTGCCGCTGGCGGCCGGCGCACCCGTGGTCGCCGCGCTGGCGTTCCTGCGGCGGAGGCGGACGGCGGGGATGGTCGCGCTGGCCGTCGCGATCGGCCAGGTCATCGCCGCGGTTCTGCGATCCGCTCCGGCCTTCACTAGGTATGCGAGCCCGGCCGTGGCGTTCACGGTCTTGCTCGCCTGCACCGCCGCGGCGGGGCTGCTGCTCTCGCCGGGACCTGACCGCGGCCTGGCCCTGCTGACCCGGGACGGCACCGCGCTGGTCGGGGCCGGCGCGCTGATCCTCGGCGGGTTCAGCGTGGGCGGCACCATGTGGTACGGCCCCGCGTCCCCCCCGTCGTTCGGGTTCACCCGTTTCGGCGGCGAGGTGGCGGGCCTGCCCGGTGATCTGCTGATCGCCGGCGTCCTGGTCGCCGACGCGGCGGCCTGCCTGCGCGCCGCGGTCAGCCGCCGGGTCCTCGCGCTGCTGGCCATCCCGGTCATCCCCTACGCGGTCCTGTGGCAGCAGAAACTGGCCGGTGACCTGTTCGGCTCGCCCAGCGGCGGCGCCTCGACCATCATCCCGTCCTCGTTCCCCATGCTCTACGTGCTGCCGCTAATCCTGGCGGGCGTCATCGTCGCCGGAACCCGGCTCGCCCGGCGCCGGGCCACCGGGCGAGCGCGTCGGATGGGCACGACGACCACCTCGGCGGGACCCCGGGGCGCCGTGAACGCCTAAAACCCAAGATCGTGGTGGTGGTGGCGCCGGCCACCGCCGTCGCTGGCGCCGCCACCACCACCCCTTGACCCCAGGCCGCCGGGGCGATGGCAGAGGCGGCACCGTTGGCACAGTTGCGTAGTGCCTCATGAGCTGGCGTTCGGCGCCCCAGTTATAAGATAGAGATATGACGTTAGATAATCAGGGAATAGCAGATATTGAGGAGCTCTTACAATTTTCTAACTAATGACGATTGAGCTGAGCCGGCAAGCGCCTGCACACGTCGCGGCGGGCGTCACTTTCTGCTATATCGGAATAAAGGCCTTATATCAGCTGCCCGGTGCACCCGGGCGGAAAGCGGGAAGACCGGATGAGGAATCCGCTGCCACCGCAGGTGGCGGAGCGACTCCGCGCGCTCCGCGAGCGTCCGATCGATCCCGCCGAGAAGGGCTTCGGGCCGCTGGCCACGGCGGGGCTGCCTATGGCGGGGCTGCCCATGGCGGGCGGAGTCGTGACCGCGGTCGGCCTAGCCGCCGCCCGGCCGGCCCTGCACGCGGCGGGATTCGCCTACCCGCTGCTGACCTTGCGCGAGTCGGCGCTAGCCAACAACATCGCGGCGATGGCGGCATACTGCGACCGGGCCGGCGTGGCGCTGGCCCCGCACGGCAAGACCGCCATGTCGCCCGAGCTCGCCGCCCGCCAGCTGGTCCACGATGCCTGGGGCATCACCGTCGCCACCATCGACCAGGTGCGGACGTACCGCGCGTTCGGCTTCCCCCGGCTGCTGCTCGCCAACGAGCTTGTAGACGAGGCGGGCATCGCCTGGCTGGCCGCCGAACTCGCCGCCGATCCCGGCTTCGAGGCCTACTGCTACGTCGACAGCCTCGACGGCGTGGCCATCCTGGACCAGGTGCTCAGGCATCTCCCGGCCCGACTTCTCCCGGCCCGGTCGCCGGCCGGCCGCAGGCTCGGTGTCCTGGTGGAGATCGGCCACGCCGACGGGCGCACCGGCTGCCGGACTGACGCCCAGGCGCTCGACGTGGCGAAGGCAGCGGCCGCCACCGGCACGCTCCGGGTGGCAGGTGTGGCCGGGTACGAGGGCAGCATCGGCGCCGGGAGCGAGGCGGAGGCGCTCGGGCTGATCGCCTCCTTCTGCGGCCGGCAGCGGGGCCTGGCCGGGACCCTGGCCGCCGACGCCGAGTTCGGCCGCGGCACCGGCTCCGGCTCCGGCTCCGATGACGAGTTCATCGTCACGGCCGGCGGCAGCGCGTACTTCGACGTGGTGACCCGCGAGCTGACGGCGGGCGGCACCGCCGGGATGACGGTGATCCTGCGCAGCGGCGCGTACGTTACCTACGACCACGGGTACTACGGCAC